>CACDCI010000019.1 GCA_902551215.1 uncultured Pelagibacteraceae bacterium
TGACCAACTATAACTCTTGGATTATTTTTTTTGGTATGTTTTATTATTTGTGTTCCTAATCCTTTTCCAAGATTTTCTATCCCTAATTTATTTATGTCTTTTTCGTATATCCACCTTGCGTCATATTCTCTGAAACCCAATGGGTCTATTTTTATTTCTTTGGACATACTCATTGTTTCTTACATTTTTTTTATTTTTTTAGTTGATATTTTTTATTAATGTTCTATAAATGTTCTGTTGATTTATATTTTATATAGTATATCAACATTAATTACATACAACATATAGTTGTTTTGTTAAAATAACAGATAATAATATAAAAATGAATAAGGTTCTATCACAGGCAATTAAGAAAGCTGTCTCCGAATATAGTCCTAATAAAGTAGAAGTTAATAAAGAAAAAAGATTAGATCTATTTTCATTAAGCAATGAAACTGAACTTTTTCAAAACGAAAAAGGCATAACAATAAAAATTGACAGATCAAGAGATGAGAATCTTACTGAATTTGGAAAGGCAACTCTAAGTGATAGATATTTGGGTGCCAATGAGTCTTACCAAGATTTATTTGCAAGAGTGGCTAGTTATTATGCTGACAATAACTTACATGCTCAAAGAATTTATAATTATATAAGCAATTTATGGTTTATGCCAGCAACACCAGTTCTATCAAATGGCGGAACAAAAAGAGGTTTACCTATTTCATGTTTTTTAAATGAAGCAGGTGACAGTTTAGATGGTATACTAGATTTGTGGAGTGAAAATGTTTGGCTCGCAGCAAGAGGTGGTGGAATAGGAAGTTATTGGGGTAACCTTAGATCGATTGGAGAAAAAATTGGAAGAGTTGGAAAAACTTCTGGAATAATTCCTTTTATTAAAGTTATGGATTCTTTAACCATGGCAATCAGCCAAGGTTCACTAAGAAGAGGATCTGCAGCTTGCTATTTACCAATTGATCATCCTGAAATTGAAGAATTTATTGAAATGCGAAGACCAACTGGTGGTGACCCTAATAGAAAAGCTTTAAATTTACATCATGGCGTATTGGTGTCTGATGCATTTATGAGAGCTGTTGAAATGGATGAGCAATGGGCTCTTAAGAGTCCAAAGGATAAAGCAATTCAATCAACTATATCTGCAAGAAATTTGTGGATTAGACTTTTAACAGCAAGAATAGAAACAGGAGAACCTTATATAATTTTCATTGATACAGTTAATAGACAAATTCCTCAACACCATAAATTAGCAGGACTAAATGTTAAAACTTCAAACCTATGTAGTGAAATCACACTTCCAACCGGAATTGATAGAGAAGGAAAAGACCGTACAGCCGTGTGCTGCTTGTCTTCACTTAATATTGAAAAATATGATGATTGGAAAGATGATAAAAATTTTATTGGTGATGTAATGAGATTTTTGGATAACGTTTTAAACGATTTTATAGAAAATGCTCCAGAGCAATTTACTGATGCAACATATTCAGCTATGAGAGAAAGAAGTGTTGGTTTAGGAGTTATGGGTTTACATTCATTTTTTCAACAAAAAAGTATTCCTTTAGAATCTGTAATGAGCAAGGTTTGGAACAAAAAAATATTCGAACATATTCAAAAAAAAGTTGACGAGTCATCAAAACAACTAGCCGAAGAAAGAGGACCTTGCCCAGATGCAGCAGAATATGGTATCAGTGAAAGGTTTTCTAATAAGACAGCTATTGCACCAACTGCTTCTATTTCAATTATATGTGGAGGAACATCTCCCGGTGTTGAGCCTATTGCAGCTAATAGTTATACTCATAAAACTTTATCGGGTTCATTTAATGTTAGAAATAAATATTTAGAAAAAGTTTTAGAAAAATATAATAAAAAATAATGAAGAAATTTGGTCCAGTATTACAACAAATCAGGGCTCTGTAGCACATTTGCACTTTTTATCTGAGGAAGAAAAAGATACATTTAAGACTGCTTTTGAACTTAATCAAAAATGGATTGTAGAACTTGGTGCCGATAGAACACCTCATATATCTCAAGCTCAATCTATAAATTTATTTTTACCTGCTGATGTTCATAAAAAAGAACTTCATCAAATTCACTTCCAAGCGTGGAAAAAAGGGTTGAAAAGTCTTTATTATTGTAGATCTAAATCAATTCAAAGAGCTGAAAATATTAACAGTAATTCATCAACTAACATTGAAAATAATGTTTACAAAAATGATCAAAATCAGAGAAAAGAATCCGAAATAGAATATGATGAGTGTCTATCATGTCAGTAAAAAACTTAAAAAAAGCTGAAGTAATTAAAAACAAACCAAAAGAAATGGGATTATTGATTGAGAATCCTGTTTATAAACCTTTTAGATATCCATGGTGCTATGACGCATGGCTAACACAACAACGAATTCACTGGTTACCAGAAGAAGTTCCTTTAGGAGATGATGTAAGAGATTGGCAAAAAAAAAACCTTAAACCGGAAGAAAAAAACCTATTAACACAAATTTTTAGATTTTTTACACAAGCCGATGTTGAAGTTAGCAATTGTTACATTAGGCACTACATGAATGTTTTTAAACCAACCGAAGTGTTAATGATGATGTCAGCTTTTACTGCAATGGAATCGGTTCATATAGCAGCTTACTCACACTTATTAGATACAATTGGAATGCCAGAGACAGAATATTCTGCTTTCTTAAAGTATAAAGAAATGAAAGACAAGTATGATTACATGCAAAACTTTGATGTAAAATCTCATCATGACATTGCAAAAACCATAGCAGTTTTTAGTGCATTTACAGAAGGCCTTCAATTATTTGCAAGTTTTGCAATTCTGTTAAATTTTCCAAGGCAAAATAAAATGAAAGGCATGGGCCAAATAGTAACATGGTCTGTAAGAGATGAAACATTGCATTGTAATTCTATGATTAAACTTTTTAATACTTTCGTCAAAGAACAACCTGAAATATGGACACCACAATTAAAAAAAGAAATTTACGAAGCGTGTAGAACAATTGTATCTCACGAAGATGCTTTTATAGATCTAGCCTTTCAACAAGGTCCAATAGAAGGATTAACAGCACAAGAAATTAAAGATTATATAAGATGGATTGGAAATAGAAGATTAATTCAATTGGGATTAGAACCAATTTATAAAGTTGAAAAAAATCCTTTAACTTGGCTTGATACAATGTTGAATGCAGTCGAACATATGAATTTTTTTGAAGGCAGAGCTACAGAATATTCTAAAGCCTCTACACAAGGAACTTGGACCGAAGCTTTTGGTGATTTAGATTCACTGTCAAAAAGAGCTTAAAGGTAAGAAATAGTTTTTTCGTTTATCTTTGATTAAGAAGCATCACTCTTCGATGTTCTTTACCACTATATTTGGAAAGAGGTCTAATTAATTTATTTGCAGCATGTTGTTCCATTATATGCGCTGACCATCCAGTTATTCGTGAAATAACAAATATGGGCGTAAAAAAATCAGTATCAAAACCCATTAAATGATAAGTTGGTCCAGTAGGGTAATCCACATTTGGGTGAATATTTTTTCTTTGAATCATTACGTTTTTAACTATGTCGTAAATTTTAATAAATTTTTTATCTTTTTTAATTTTTGAAACTTTTTTAAAGTATTTTTCCATTGTAGGAACTCTTGAATCGCCCTTTTTATATACTCTATGACCAAAACCCATAACTACATCTTTTTTATTGAGAGCATTATTAATCCATTTTAAAGCATTTTCAGGCTTTTTTATTTTACTCATCATATGCATGACTTCCTCATTAGCTCCTCCATGTAATGGTCCTTTTAAACTTGCTATAGCACCAGTAATTGCACCGTGTATATCTGATAAACTGCTAGTTATTGTTCTTGCAGTAAATGTTGAAACATTAAAACTATGTTCAGCATAAAGAATTAATGAGACATCAAAAGCTTTAACAATTTCATTACTGGGAACCTTTCCAAAACACATATGAAAAAAATTTTCTGAAAAAGATAAATTTTTTTTTGGTGATATTATTTTTTTACCTTTTCTAGACCTAAAGAAAGCAGCTAAAGCAATAGGTGTTTTTGCAAATATCCTGATAGCTTTTCTCATGTTGGCTTTTGGAGAATTGTCTTTGGTATCTCTATCTTCTAAAGACATTAGACTTACTGCTGTTCTTACAACATCCATCGGGTGTGCTTTTTTGGGCATTTTTTGAATGTCGCTTAATATTTGTTTTGAGAGAGTTCTGTCTAATCTTTCTTCTTTAATAAATTTTTTTAATTGTATTTTGTTAGGAAGTTCTCCATTTAAAACAAGATAAGCTACCTCTTCAAAAGTACATTTTTCACAAAGATCTTGAACAGCATAACCCCTATAAGTAAGGGAATTAATATCAGGCATTACTTGGGATACGGTAGTTTCATCAACAACAATACCTAGTAAACCTTTTTTTATTTCATCACCCATTATTCATGACCTTCTTTACTAAAATTATAAATTTCTTCATCTAAAGAATTATATTTTTCATAATCCACTATTTCATACAATCTTTTCCTAGTTTGCATTCTATCTATAATGTTACTTTGATGTCCATCTTTAAAAATAGCACGTAAACCATCCTCTACACTTTTCATTGCTAATCTTTGAGTTGTAACTGGATATATTACAATATTATATCCTAAATTTTCTAAATCATTGTAATTCAATAATTTTGTTTTGCCAAACTCAGTCATATTGGCAAGTAAATAACAATCTAGAGATTTTCTAACAGTTTCAAATTCTTTCTCATTTGAAAGAGCTTCAGGAAAAATAATTTCAGCCCCTGCATCAATATATGCTTTACATCTACTAATCATTTTATCTATACCTTCTACTGCTTTAGCGTCTGATCTGGCTATTATTTTAAAATTTTTATCTTTTTTTGCTTTTACACATTCTTTAATTTTATTTACCATTTTATCAGTAGAGATTAATTCTTTATTGTCTAGATGACCGCATCTTTTACGTTCAATTTGATCTTCTAAATGAACTGCTGCTACACCAAATTCTTCAAAAGTTTGTATTGTTTCTTTACAAGATTTAAAACCTGTATCTATATCAACTATAGTTGGTAAGTTAGTTACTCTAGAAATTAAATAAGATCTTGTACTTACATCTTCCAACGTGGTTAAACCTATATCTGGAAAACCAAGATCGTTTGCCATAACTGCACCAGATACATAAACTGCATCATAACCTATTTCTTCTATAACTTTTGCAGTTAGCGGGTTGTATGCACCTGGAACTCTTAAAATTTTATTAGATTTCAATTTTTGATTAAGGATTTCTCTTTTTTCTTCAGGTTTTTTTTCTATAAAGTGCATTAGAAAATTCCTTTTCTTGTGTTTTTTTTTAAATTAGATTTTCTTATCTCAATATTTAATTTGTTTAACTGTCCAGATTTTAATTTTTTTAAATTTTGTACATTTTTTAAAAATCTATCAATTTCTTTTTTTGAAATAATATTTTTTGTTAGTGTTAAAAATTTTTTAATATAGTTATTTCTAAGAAAAGGTCTTGAGCCATAAGGATGAGCGTCAGGTTTATCTAATTTTTCAATTATTTTTTTTTGATTTTTTAAAGTCACAACAACTTTTGCACCAAAAGATTTATTTTTTGGATTAGGATCGTGATATTTTTTAGTCCACTTTTTATCTTCATGTGTTTTAATGGAATGCCAAATTTTAATTGTACTTTTCTTATTTGCTCTTGATCTTGTATAGGATTTAACATGATGCCAATCTGCATCTTCTAAAGCAACAGCAAAAATATACATAATTGAATGATCTAAAGTTTCTCTGCTAGCATTAGAATCCATTTTTTGCGGATCATTTGCGCCCGTACCAATTACATTATGAGTATGATGACTTGTATAAATATCAATTTTTTTAATTTGATTTAAATTATTAATTTTTTTATTAAGTTTTTTTGCGATATCTATTAATGCTTGAGCTTGATATTCAGCAGAATATTCTTTTGTATAAGTTTCTAGTATTGCTTTTTTTTCTTCATTTTTTTTTGGCAATGGAATTTTGTATAGAGCTTTTTTACCATCAAGTATCCTTGCAATCACACTGTCTTCGCCTTCATATATAGGACTTGGTGCTCCTTCACCTCTCATAACTCTATCAACAGCTTCAATGGCTAATTTGCCAGCATGTGCAGGAGCGTATGCTTTCCAACTTGAAATTTCACCTTTTCTCGACTGTCTTGTTGAAACTGTTGTGTGTAAAGATTGTTGAATTGCTTGGTAAATTGTTTCAGTGTTTAATTTTAACATAGATCCAATTCCAGCGGCAACACTCGGGCCAAGATGTGCTATATGATCTATTTTGTGTTTGTGTAAGCAAATTCCTTTAACTAGATTTACCTGAACTTCATAAGCTGTAATTATCCCTCTTAACAGGTCTAATCCACTTCTTTTTTTTTGTTGGGCCACTGCTAACAGTGGAGGAATATTATCTCCAGGATGACTATAATCAGCTGCTAAAAAAGTATCATGAAAATCCAACTCTCTTACTGCAGTGGCATTTGACCAAGCTGCCCATTCGCAATGAAATTTTAATTTTGAATTTACACCAAATAGGGTTGCTCCATTTTTTTTTGGATGAGTTAATGCCATTTCTCTAGATGAAATAACAGACTTCCTATTTAATGATGCAACAGCAACAGAAGCATTATCTATAATTCTGTTTATTGCCATTTCAATTGACTTATTATTTAATTTTGCATTATCGCTAGCTATTGCTGCAATTTTCCAAGCTAGCTGCTTTTTTTTAGGCAACCTTGTTTTTGATGGATAAACTTTCACTTTATGTAAAATCAAAACAACTCCTTAAATTTTTGTTAACAGTAATAATAAATTATTTATCTAATACAATCAAAATGGCAGTTATTAAAAGCAATATTGCTAGAAAATACTCCACAATAGCTTTTTTTTTATCATTCTTTACTAAATTTCTAATTCCTGAACCAAATGCAGCCCATATAGATATGGATATAGGACAAATAATTAAAGCTGTAATTGAAATGAAAAAAATGGCTGTAATTAGATTTTCATCTTTAGGTAAAAAACCTGACGCAACCATTGACGAAATTGTCCAAGCTTTTGGATTTACCAATTGAAATAATCCAGCTTCATGAAATTTTAAGGGTCTAGAGCCATCTTCTTTAATATTACTAAAGGATCCAATAATTTTATAACCTAGATATAAAAGATATATTGCACAGACTATTTTTAGCACATTTTGAATTACAGGAAATAACTGAAACAACTTTCCCAATCCAAGACAAACAAGAACTACTTGTAAAACGTGGCCAATTGTTATTCCAGTCATATGAGGAATAGTCTTTGAAAAACCAAATTTTATTCCTGACGTTAGTACCATAGCGTTATTCGGTCCTGGGGTAACATACATAACAAAATAAAAACTTGTTAATGCAAAAAAAAGATTAAGATCAATCATTTAGATATAAAGATATTATTTTTTCAATATCATGAAAATCATTTATTAAATGATCATAATAAATTTGATCTACATTTTTATCTGTATATCCGTCTTTTACAAGTATCATTGGAATCCCAGCTGATTTTGCAGCTTCGGAATCATTTTCACTATCACCAATCATTAAGCTTTTTTTTATATTTCCATTCATTATTTCTATCATACTTGTAATATGTCTTGGATCAGGTTTGCAATATTCAAAAGTATTTCTACCAGCAACATATTCAAAAAAATCATAAATTTTAATTTTTTTTAATAAATCAACAGCCAAATGTTCTTGTTTATTAGTACAAACACCCATGGATATATTTTTTGATTTTGCCCATTTTAAAAATTCAAAAACACCATTTATAAGTTTACTTTTCACAACAATATTTTTCCCATAAAAATTAATAAATTCTTTTACCATTTCATCTTTAGTTTTTTGATCATCAATAGAAGAGAATTCTTTTTTTGCCGATTCCCATATTGATTTTCCAATCATTACCGCAGCACCTTTTCCAGCAAGGTTTTTTATTTCATCAAGATTTCTTGAACTATAGCCAAATTTTTTCATTACATGGTTATGAGCACTCAAAAGATCAGGCGCTGTATCTACCAATGTTCCATCAAGATCTAATATTATCGTTAATTTTTGAGTCATTTTAAAAGTATTAATAAGAAATAATTTGTGAATTAAAGAACATCATTAGTCTACTATAAGAAATCTTAACAAATGAAACAAATAAATTTGCAAGATAGTTTAAGAAAAAAATTTAAAAAACAAGGAGTTAAGATGGTCGCTCCTGATACAGTTTTTTTCTCAAAAGATACAAAAATAGGAAAAAATGTATCAATTGATCCATACGTTGTTTTTGGTCAAAAAGTAAAAATTCAAAATAATGTTAAAATTTTTTCTTTTTCGCATATTGAAAATGTAAAAATAGAAAACAATGTTAATGTTGGTCCATACGCAAGATTACGACCAGGAACAGTATTAAAATCAGGATCAAGAATTGGTAATTTTGTTGAAGTTAAAAAAAGCACAGTTGGAAAAGGATCAAAAGTAAATCACTTATCTTATATTGGCGATACTTCAATTGGAAGTTCAACAAACATAGGAGCAGGAACAATTACATGTAACTACGATGGAGTTAAAAAAAATAAAACAAAAATTAAAAATAACGTATTTATAGGATCTAACTCTTCATTAGTAGCACCTGTAATAATAAATAAAAATAGTACAGTTGGTGCGGGTTCTGTTATTACTAAAAATGTAAATAAAAATTCATTAGCATTAACAAGAACTCCTCAAGCTGAGGTTAAAAATTATAAAAGAAAAAAATAATGTGTGGAATAGTTGGGATAACAAGCAACAAACAAGTTACAACATCGATAATAAATTCTTTAAGAAAATTAGAATATCGTGGTTATGATTCAGCTGGAGTAGCCACAATAAACGAAGGTCATTTAAACGAAGTTAAATGCGAAGGAAGAGTTGATGTGTTAGAAAAAAATTTATCTAAAAGTAATTTAAAAGGAACTATTGGAATTGGTCATGTAAGATGGGCTACTCACGGAATACCAAATTCGGTAAATGCTCATCCGCATTCTTCTGAAAGTGTATCTGTAGTACATAATGGAATAATAGAAAATTCTACTTTATTAAAAAAATTATTAATTAAAAAAGGGCACAAATTTAAATCACAAACTGACACTGAAGTTATAGTTCATTTAATTACAGAGTACTTGAAAAAAAATGATTTAAAAAAATCTATTTTAAAGGTTTTAAAAAAACTTCATGGAAGTTTTGCGCTTGGAATTATATTTAAAGACCAGCCAGATTTAATTGTTGGGGCAAGAAGAGGATCTCCTTTAGCAGTTGGCTATGGACCAAATGAAAATTATCTTGGCTCTGATTCTTACGCCCTGAAATCAATGACAAATAAAATTTCTTATTTAAATGATGGTGAATTTTGTATTCTTAAAAAAGATAATGTAGAATTTTTTGACAAAAAAGGGAAAAAGGTTAACAAAAAAGTTTTAGAAGTTTCTTTGGACGGACAAAATTATGACAAAGGTGACTATAAACATTTCATGGCTAAAGAAGTTGAAGAACAACCAACAACAATTAAAAACTGTGTAAATGAATACATTGACAAAGTTAACAGTGATATAAATATTTTTAATTTCCCTTGGAAAGGTAATGAAATTTCTTCAATAATGCTGATTGGCTGCGGAACTGCTTATCATTCGTGTTTAATGGCCAAGTATTGGTTTGAGCAATTAACAACATTAAATGTGAATGTAGATATTGCTTCAGAGTTTAGATATCGAAATAATAGATTTAAAAAAGATACTCTTTATATATTTGTTTCCCAATCAGGTGAAACCGCAGATACATTTGCTGCATTAGATTTATGTAATAAAAACAAGATGAAGACATGCAGTGTTGTAAATGTTGTTGAAAGTTCTATAGCTAGGGAGTCTAAATTTGTGCTACCTATCCATTGTGGACCAGAAATTGGAGTAGCATCTACAAAAGCTTTTTTAGGACAAATGTTAGTTTTGTATATTTTATGTTTAAAAATTTCTAAAATGAGAAAAGATATTGATAAAAAAAAATATTTAGAAAAAATTAAGTCACTTTTTTCATTGTCAAAATTAACAAAACAAACCTTAGAAACTGACAACAAAGTTCAATCTGTGTGTAGTTCATTTGCTGAAATTAAAGGATCAATGTTTTTAGGACGAGGATATTCTTATCCAATTGCTTTAGAAGGTGCATTAAAATTAAAGGAATTGGCTTATGTACATGCAGAAGGGTATCCAGCTGGTGAAATGAAACATGGCCCACTTGCACTAATTGAAGAGGGGATGCCTGTTGTTGTATTAGCTCCAAGAGATGAATATTACAAAAAAACAATTTCTAATATGCAAGAAGTTATAGCAAGAGGAGCAAAAGTTCTTCTAATTACAAATAAAAGTAAAGATGAAGTTTATTCAGAAAATATTTGGGAAAAAATTGAAGTTGAAAATACATCTGAAGATTTGCTACCTTTTTTAATAACTATTCCTCTTCAAAAGTTAGCCTATTATTCAGCGCTTAAAAGAGGCTATGACATTGATAAACCAAGAAACCTAGCTAAATCAGTCACTGTTGAATAATCAATAAACTCTGCTAGAACACTCTTAGGTTGAATATGAAAAAATGGAAAACAAATAGCTGGAAAAATTATCCTGTAAAACACATACCTACTTATGGGAATGAAAAAGAACTTAATATGGTTCTCGGAAAAATAAAAAATTTTCCTCCTTTAGTATTTGCTGGAGAAACACGACATTTGAAACAACAACTTGCTGATGTTGTAGATGGAAAGGCTTTCTTGTTGCAAGGAGGTGATTGTGCTGAAAGTTTTGCAGAATTTAACCCAGATAATATTAGAGATTATTTTAAAGTTATGTTGCAGATGTCATTAGTTTTAACTTATTCGGCATCTTTACCAGTTGTTAAACTTGGAAGAATTGCAGGACAATTTTCTAAACCAAGAACTGCTCCAACAGAAAAACAAGGAGGTGTAGAGTTACCAAGCTATCTTGGTGATAATATAAATGGTATAGAATTTACTGAAAAAGCTAGAAAACCTGATCCAAAAAGATTATTTAAAGCTTACTCTCAAGCAGCATCTACTTTAAATTTAATAAGAGCTTTTTGTCATGGTGGATTTGCTGATTTAAAAAATGTTCACCTGTGGAATTTAGGATATATTAAAAAAAGTCCACAACATAAAAAATTTAAAGACCTAGAAGATAAAATTGCTGATGCACTAGCTTTTATGGATGCGTGTGGAATAAATTCTGACTTTAATAGAAGATTAAAAACTGTTAACTTTTGGACTTCTCATGAAGCTTTACTACTTCCTTTTGAGGAAAGCATGACAAGAACAGACTCAACAACAGGAGAATATCATGATACGTCTGCACACTTTGTTTGGATTGGTGATAGAACAAGACAATTGGATGGTGGTCATGTTGAGTTTTGCAGAGGAATTGAAAATCCAATTGGAATCAAGTGTGGGCCAACTTCAAAACCTGAAGAAATAGTTAAAATTTGCAATGTTATAAATCCTAAAAATGAAAAAGGAAAAATAACTTTAATTTCAAGATTTGGTCATGAAAATGTTGGAAAATTTTTACCAAAATTAGTTAGAACTATTAAAAAAGAAGGTTTAAATGTTATTTGGTCGTGTGACCCTATGCATGGAAACACTGTTAAATCTTCTACTGGTTTTAAAACAAGGCCATTTAATAATATTTTAAAAGAAGTTAAAAACGTTTTTTCTGTGCATCAAAGTGAGGGCTCATATGCTGGAGGACTACATATAGAAATGACAGGGCAAAATGTTACAGAATGCACCGGAGGAACACAAAAAATTTCTGATAAAGACTTATCAAGCAGGTACCGTACACATTGTGATCCAAGATTAAATGCCAATCAAGCTTTAGAACTTGCTTTTTTAATTTCTGATGAGATTAAAAAAAACTCTAATAACGCAAGAAGTGGAATTAGAGCGGTATCTTAAGCGTTTATAAAAGAAATCCTATAACGTATATTTAAATTATGGAAGTTAGTAAAAAAACTATATTTATTAAAGATTGGATATTGAATTATGTAAATTCAATGTCAAAGAAAGCTCAGTCGTTGGTAATTGGTGTCTCTGGAGGAATAGATTCGTCAGTAACAAGCACTTTATGTGCAATGACAGGTTTAAAAACTATAGCTTTGTGCATGCCAATTAAGCAAATTCCTTCTCAGTATAATTTAAGCCTTAAACATAAAGAGTGGTTGGAAGAAAAATTTAAAAATGTAGAAACTTATACAATTGAGCTTGATGAAGTATTTAAATCTTTTCAATCGAAATTATCAAAATTTGATAATAGTCATGGCATGGCCAATTCTAGAGCAAGAATTAGAATGACAACTCTTTATCAAGTAGCGGCAGCAAACAACGGAATTGTTGTAGGAACAGGTAACAAAGTAGAAGATTTTGGGGTTGGTTTTTTTACAAAATATGGTGACGGAGGTGTTGATATTTCTCCAATTGCAGATTGTACAAAAACTGAAGTTTGGGAATTAGGAAAAGAATTAAAAATATTAGAAGAAATAATTAAAGCTCAACCAACTGATGGTCTATGGGAGGATGGAAGAACTGATGAAAAACAATTAGGTCTAACATACGAACAAATTGAAGAAGCAATGTCTAACTCTAATTCAAAAAATAGATTAAAATATGAAAAAATAAGAAAATTAAACTTACATAAAATGGAATCGATTCCGGTTTGTAAAATACCTAAATAACATGAACAAAGATATTTTTTTAACAAATAGTTTTGGAAACAAAAAAGAAAAATTTGTACCAATAAACAAAAATAAAATAGGCATGTACGTATGTGGACCAACTGTCTATGATGACCCACATATTGGAAACGCAAGACCATTAGTTGTATTTGATATTTTATTTAGACTTTTAAAATGCAGTTATGGAGAAGATAAAATTCAATATGTTAGAAATATTACAGATATAGATGATAAAATAATTCAATCTTCTATTGAGAAAAATATTTCTACTAAAGAATTAACAAAATTAATTACAAAAAAATTTCATGAAAATTGCAGTTATTTAAATTGTCAAAAGCCTAATTTTGAACCTAAGGCAACTGAAAATATTCCTTTAATGATAGAAATGATCAACACATTAGTTAAAAAAAATTTTGCATATATCAAGAAAGAGCATGTGTATTTTGAAGTTAAAAAATTTAAGGATTATGGAAAATTATCTAATAAAAACTTAGATGAATTAATTGCTGGTTCAAGAGTTGAAATATCTGATAATAAAAAAAATCCAGAAGATTTTGTTTTATGGAAACCATCTAAGGATAATGAGCCTTATTGGGATTCTCCCTGGGGAAAGGGCAGACCAGGTTGGCATTTAGAGTGTTCTGTTATGTCAAAAAAATATTTAGGAGACAAATTTGATATTCATGGAGGAGGAATAGATTTAATTTTTCCTCATCATGAAAATGAAATAGCTCAATCTAGATGTGCAAATGAAAATGAAGTTTTTGCAAATTATTGGATTCATAATGGATTCATAACAATGTCAAATGAGAAAATGGCAAAATCTCAAGGAAATATTTTAAAAATAAACCATTTTAAAAATACTATTAGCGGCCAAGTATTGAGATTAGCATTGATGAGCGCACATTATAAACAGCCATTAGATTGGAATGATAAATTAATTGATCAATGTCAGAATACTATAAATAAATGGTATGAATGTTATGAGGAATTAAAAAAACCAGTTTTAATACCAGAGGATTATTTAACTCCATTGTATGATGATTTAAATACTCCCGGTTACATTGCTAACTTGCATAAACTATTTGAAAAATCAGAAAAAGGTGATTTAAAAGATAAAGAAATTTTTACTTCAGCATGTAATTTTGTTGGATTGCTCACAACTACAAAAAATGAATGGATCGAATTTAAAAAAAACAAGTCGACTTTATCTGAAAAAGAAATATTAGCAAAAATAAATGAAAGAAATAAAGCAAGAAAAGATAAAAAATATAAATTAGCAGACCAAATAAGAGATGAACTTATAGATAAAGGTGTTTTAATTGAAGATACAGATGGTAAAACCACATGGAAATTTAAATGAGTAAAGAAAAAATATACATATTTGATACTACATTGAGAGATGGGGCACAAACTCAAGGTGTAGATTTTTCTATTGATGATAAATTAAAAATAGCAGAATCTTTAGGAAATTTAGGAGTGGATTATATAGAAGGTGGTTGGCCTGGAGCCAATCCTACTGATACTGAATTTTTTCAAAAAAAAATTAACATTAAAAAGTCTATATTGACTGCTTTTGGTATGACAAAAAAAACAGGCAGAAGTGCTGAGAATGATCCTGGTTTGTCTGCTTTATTAAATTCTAAAGCGCCAGCAATTTGTCTTGTTGGAAAGTCATGGGACTTTCATGTCGATGTTGCATTAGGTATTTCAAATGAAGAAAATCTAGAAAACATAAGTGAAAGCACAAAACATTTTGTAAAAGAGAAGAAAGAATTCATGTTTGATGCGGAGCATTTTTTTGATGGTTTTAAAAATAATAAAGAATATGCAATTTCTTGCATAAAATCTGCATATGATAATGGAGCTAGATGGATAGTTTTATGCGATACAAATGGAGGAACACTTCCTGACGAAGTTGAAAAAATTGTAGCTGAAGTAACAAAACATGTTCCAGGAAAAAACCTAGGAATTCATGCACACAACGATACGGGAAATGC
>CACDCI010000020.1 GCA_902551215.1 uncultured Pelagibacteraceae bacterium
CTTTTATGCCAGGTGTTTCAAAAATAAAATCTCAAATGGATCAAGCAGGAATAGATGAAAAAATTGTAACTCAAAATGAAGCTGTAATTTTATCTATGACAAAAAAAGAAAGAGAAAATCCAAAAATTATTGATGGTTCTCGAAAGAAAAGAATTGCTAATGGCTCTGGAACAGATGTAGCCACTATCAATAAATTGCTAAAGCAATTTAAAATGATGTCTGAAATGATGAAGAAGATGTCAAAAGGAAACCTGAAGGGTATGTCTGATAAAGGAATACCTCCAGAGCTTTTAAATCAACTTAAATAAAAAAAGGAGAGTAAATGTTAAAATTAAGACTATCAATGGGAGGAACCAAAAAAAGACCCGTTTATAAAATTGTAGTTGCAGACAGTCGTTTTGCAAGAGACGGGAGATTTATTGAAAAATTAGGTTTTTTTAATCCATTATTACCAAAAGAAAAAAAAGAAAGAGTTGGATTAGAATCAGATAGAATTAAGTATTGGCTAGGACAAGGTGCGCAGCCAACAATGAGAGTAGCTAGAATTCTTGGAGAAAATAAACTAATACCAATGCCTGCAAGTGGTAATAATCCTAACAAAGCTATTCCAAAAAAAGATCGAAAAAAAGAAGCTCCTAAAGCAGAAGAGAAACCAGCGGCAGAAGCTAAAAAAGAAGCTCCTAAAGCAGAAGAGAAACCAGCGGCAGAAGCTAAAAAAGAAGCTCCTAAAGCAGAAGAGAAAAAAGATAAAAAATAATTTAAACTATGTGGCAGGCTCAAGTTTTTACACTATACCCTGAAGTATTTCCTGGTCCTTTAAATAAAGGACTATACGGAAAAGCATTATTAAAAAAAATTTGGAATTTAAAAGTTGTAAATATTAGAGATTATGCAGAAGATAAACATAAAACAGTAGATGATACCCCATTTGGTGGTGGAAGCGGAATGCTTTTAAAGCCAGACGTTTTGGCAAAGTCAATTGATCAAAATATAAAAAATGGTGAAAGAATTTTTTATTTATCCCCAAAGGGAAAAAAATTTGATCAAAAAATTGCAAAAGATTTGTCTAAAGAAAAATGTATAAATTTGATATGTGGACATTTTGAAGGAATTGATGAACGTATTTTAACAACACGAAATATAGAAGAAATTAGTATAGGGGATTTTATTTTATCTGGGGGAGAAACAGCAGCTTTAGTAATAATTGATAGTATATTAAGATTATTACCAGGAGTTATTGGAAACGATATGTCAAAAAAAGATGAAAGTTTTGAAAATGGCTTGTTAGAATATCCTCAATATACAAAACCTCTTATTTGGGAGAAAAAGAGTGTTCCAGAGGTGTTATTATCCGGAGATCATGCCAAAATTAAAGGCTGGCGTTTATCTCAATCAGAGGCTATAACACGCGACCGAAGGCCAGATTTATGGCAAAAATATAAGAAGAATTAAATTGATAAACATTAACATGAAAAATATTGAAGAAATCAATCAAATGAATGCAAAAAAAATTGCAGCTGAGAAAAAACTGCCAGAGTTTTTTCCAGGAGATATAGTTAAAATTGGCGTTAGAATTACCGAAGGTAAACGAGACAGAATTCAATATTTTGAAGGTGTTTGTATAGCGAAAAAAAACAGAAGTATCCATTCATCCTTTACTGTTAGAAAAATTTCTTTTGGTGAGGGTGTAGAAAGAACTTTTGCTTTATATAGTCCAATAGTTAATTCAATTAAAGTTATTAGATCTGGAAAAGTTAGAAAAGCTAAATTATATTATTTAAGAGACAGAACAGGAAAATCTGCAAGAATTACTGAAAAAATTAAGAAAAAAATTGGAATTGACTTAGAAAGTACACCCGAGACAGTTACAGAAGAAAATTTAGCACCAACGATCAAGGAAAAGAGCACTGAAGCTAAAACAGATATTCAACCAGAACCAAAAAAAGAAAGTTCTGAAGAAAAAAAATAATTTTTTTCTTAATGCCTTTAACACTTTACGATAAAATATGGAATGAGCATCTTGTTAATCAACAAGAAGATGGAACAGCTTTGTTGTTTGTAGATAGACATTTGATCCATGAAGTAACTAGTCCACAAGCATTTGAAGGTATAAGAAATTCAAAAAGGAAGATAAGACAACCAAATTTAACACTTGCTGTTGCTGATCATAATGTTCCTACAACAGATAGATCAAAAGGTATATCTGATCAGGATTCAAAAATTCAAGTAGATACACTTGTTAAAAATTGTAAAGAATTTGGTATCCAAATTTTTGGAATGAATGATAAAAGGCAAGGTATAGTTCATATTATAGGGCCTGAACAAGGATTTACTCAACCTGGAACAGTTATTGTTTGTGGTGATAGTCACACGGCAACTCATGGCGCATTTGGAGCTCTTGCATTTGGAATTGGAACTTCAGAAGTTGAACATGTTCTTGCAACTCAAACATTGATTCAAAAAAAAGCTAAAAACTTTAGAATTAATGTTAATGGTAAGCTACCACTTGGAGTAACTTCAAAAGATGTAATTTTACAAATAATTGGAAAAATTGGAACCGCAGGGGGCACTGGCTATGTTATTGAATATGCGGGAAATTTAATTTCTTCACTATCTGTTGAACAAAGGATGACTGTTTGTAATATGAGTATTGAAGGCGGTGCTAGGGCAGGATTAATTGCTCCAGACCAGAAAATTTTTGATTATTTAAAAAATAAACCAATGTCTCCAAAAAACAATAATTGGGATAAAGCTATTGATTATTGGAGGAGTTTAAAAACTGATTCAGGTGCAAATTTTGATAAAGAAGTTAGTTTAAATGCAGAAGAGATTAAACCTATGGTGACCTGGGGCACTTCCCCTCAAGATGTGGTTGCTATTGATGAAAAAATCCCAAACCCAGAAAATGAAAAAGATATAGATAAAAAAAATTCTATTGAAAGATCATTAAAATATATGGGTTTAAAGCCAGACACTTTTATAAAAGATATAAAAATAGATAAAGTATTTATTGGCAGTTGCACAAATGGAAGAATTGAAGACTTGAGAGAAGTGGCTAAAATAATTAAAGACAAAAAAAAGGCAACACATGTACATGCAATGATTGTTCCAGGTTCTGGCTTAGTTAAAGAACAAGCAGAACAGGAAGGTTTAGATAAAATTTTTATAGCATCTGGATTTGAGTGGCGTGAGCCAGGTTGCTCTATGTGTTTAGCAATGAATGCAGATAAGCTAAAACCTCAAGAAAGATGTGCTTCAACATCAAATCGAAATTTTGAGGGAAGACAAGGAAGAGAAGGAAGGACTCATCTTGTGAGCCCAGCTATGGCAGCTGCAGCTGCGATTTCTGGAAATTTTGAAGATGTGAGAAAGTATCAAAATTAAAATGAAGAAATTTAATTCATTAAAAAGCATTCCTGCATATTTACCAATAATGAATATTGATACTGATATGATAATTCCTAAACAGTTCTTAAAAACAATTAAAAGAACTGGCCTTGGAAAAAATTTATTTTTTGAAATCAGATATGATAATGATGGAAAAGAAATTAAAGATTTTGTTCTTAATCAAGAACCTTACAATAAATCAAAGATTTTAATTACAGGAAAAAACTTTGGATGTGGATCCTCAAGAGAACATGCACCTTGGGCATTAGCAGATTTTGGAATTACATGCGTAATAAGCTCTAGTTATGCAGACATATTTTATAATAATTGCTTTAAAAATGGAATTTTGCCAATTGTTTTAGAAGAAGAAAAAATTAAAGAACTTTTAGAATACTTTAAAAGAAAACAAGAAATATCAATTGATTTAAATGAAGAAAAAATTTTTTTTGGTAATAAAGAAATTAAATTTGAAATTGATTCTTTTAAGAAAAAATGTTTATTAGAAGGTCTTGATGATATTGCTCTTTCCTTAGAAAAAGAAGAAAAAATTTTTTCTTTTGAAAAAAATTTAAAAAATCAAAAACCGTGGATATTTAATGATTAAAATAAAAAAAAGAAAAGTATTGCTATTACCTGGAGATGGGATTGGCCCTGAAGTTACTAGAGAAGTAAGGAAAATTATTGAGTGGTTCAATAAAAATAAATCTTTAGATTTTGAGATTGATGAAGATTTAGCTGGTGGAGCCTCTTATGATAAGCATGGCACTCCTATTACTGATGAAGTTTTTTATAAAGCTTTAGAAAGTGAAGTAGTAATACTTGGAGCAGTAGGTGGACCTAAATGGGATAATCTTGAGTTTTCAAAAAAACCAGAAAGAGCATTACTAAAATTAAGAAAAGAACTAAAATTATTTGCTAATTTAAGACCGGCAATTTGTTTTAAACAGTTGGTGGATGCATCAAGTCTTAAACCTGAAATAGTTTCTGGGTTAGATATTATGATTGTTAGAGAGCTTACTGGTGGAATTTATTTTGGAGAACCTAGAGGGATCAAACCAATAGACAAAGGGGAGAGAAAAGGAATTAACACTCATACTTATACTACAAGTGAAATAGCAAGAGTAGCAAAGGTTGCTTTTGACTTAGCTAAAAAAAGAGCAAATAAGGTTACATCGTGTGAGAAATCTAATGTGATGGAAGCAGGACAGCTTTGGAAAGAAGAAGTTCAAGCATTGCATGATAAAGAATATAAAGATGTTGAATTAAATCATATGCTTGCTGACAATTGCGCAATGCAATTATTAAGAAATCCAAAACAGTTTGATGTAATTGTAACTGATAATTTATTTGGGGATATGTTGTCGGATCAAGCCTCTATGTTAACTGGTTCGTTAGGACTTTTGCCCTCGGCTTCTCTTGGAGCAAAAAATAAAAATGGTGAAATGAGAGCTATGTATGAACCTATACATGGAGCCGCTCCTGATATTGCTGGCAAAGGTATTGCCAACCCAATTGCTACAATTCTAAGTTTTGCCATGGCACTAAAATATTCTTTAGATTTGGATAAAGAAGCAGAAGGTTTAGAAAAAGCTGTTCAAAGTGTATTAGATGATGGAATTAGAACAAAAGATATTTTAACCAAGGGAATGAAAGAAGTATCAACCTCTGAAATGGGAGATGCTATAATTTCAAAATTGAAATAATTAACCATTTATTCTAGAGTATTTGAATGCCAATTTATATCGCTCCAGTTGAAGATATGATGTTTCTTTTCAATAAGTTAAGAAATAATAAAAATTATAATGAGATAGAGAAATATAAAGAAGTTAATTCTGAATTAGTAAAAGATATTTTAGAAGAAGCAGCTAAGATTAACCAAAATATTATATTGCCACTAGCAAAATCAGGAGATGAAAATCCAACTATTTTAGAAAATGGAGTAGTTAGAACTCCACCAGGTTACAAAGAAGCTTACACTAAATTTATTGAAGATGGATGGACATCTTTATCATGTGATCCAAAATATGGTGGCCAAGGAATGCCAAAAACAGTCAGTTCTTTTTTTGATGAAATGTTATCATCTGCAAGTCTTTCATTTAAACTTTATAGCGAATTAAGTATTGGTGCTTATAATTGTATTTCTCATCATGCAACTGATTCCATTAAAAATAAATTTCTTCCCAAAATGGTGCAAGGAAAATGGAGTGGCACTATGTGTTTAACTGAACCAGTATGTGGAACAGATCTAGGATTACTAAAAACTAAAGCAGTAGAACAATCAGATGGAACTTATAAGTTAAGTGGACAAAAAATATTTATTACTTCAGGAGATCATGATCTTACAGAAAATATTATACATTTGGTAATAGCAAGAGCAGCAGATTCTCCAGCCGGAACAAAGGGTATAAGTTTATTTTTAGTACCCAAATTTATTGTAAATGAAGATGGATCTATTGGATCTAAAAATGGAATTTCTACTGGGTCTATAGAAAGTAAAATGGGAATTAAAGGTTCTGCCACATGTGTATTAAATTTTGATGATGCAATTGGCTATATGATTGGACCAAAGAACAAAGGACTTAATGCTATGTTCACCATGATGAACTTAGAAAGAATTGTTGTTGGAATACAAGGTTTAGGAATTTCAGAAATTGCTTATCAAAATTCATTAAGTTATGCAAAAGAGAGAAAACAAGGAAAAGCAAATAAAAGCAAATCATCTAATGGTGCAGATTTTATAATTGAGCATGCCGATATAAAAAAATCTCTACTTAACATGAAGTCTATCATTGAAGGAGAAAGAGCACTTTGTTTTTGGTTATCACAACAAACAGAAGTCAGTCTTAATCACCAGGATGAAAAAGTGAGACAAGAAGCATCTGACTTTGTTTCTTTGATGACACCAGTAGTTAAAACAATGTTTACTGATATGGGTATGGAAATAACAAGCGAAGCTATGCAAATTTATGGTGGTTATGGCTACACAAAAGACCAAGGAATTGAACAACTTTATCGAGATAACAGAATTACCCCAATTTATGAAGGCACAAACTCTGTTCAGGCTGCTGATTTGGTATTTAGAAAGTTAGTCAATAAAAACGGCGATGTAATTAAGAAATACTTAGATATGATTAAAAATGATTGCAATACTGAAAACGAGAAAATCAAACCTTTTGCAAAAGAACTGAGTGATCACATAGAAGTTTTATCTAATTTTACAATCTGGATTAAAGAAAAAATTCAAAACTCAAAAGATGATGCAAGTGCAGCATGTAATGATTATTTAAAAGCATTAGGCTTTGTGTCTATAGCACATGCATGGATAAAAGTTTTAGAGGTAAGTTTTAATGATTATGGTAATAATAAAAATTTTTATGAAGACAAAATACAAACTGCAAAATTTTTTTTTAAAAGAGTTTTGCCAAGATCAGAGAATCACTTTAAAATTGCTACAACAGGAAGTGATTATATAATGAAATTTAAATTTAATTAATATGAGTCATTACGATACAAACCTCGATAAGAATGAAGCAAATTATGTACCGTTGTCTCCACTTTCATTTTTAGAAAGAACAAAAAATATTTATCCTGATTACGAAGCTATAGTTTATGAAAGTAGATCATATACTTGGTCTGACGTGTATAAAAGATGTGTTAAATTTGCGAGTGCACTTGATAAAATAGGAGTCAATGTTGGTGATACAGTGTCAATAATGGCATTTAATACACCAGAAATTTTTGAAGCACATTACTCTATCCCTATGGTTGGTGCTGTAATTAATGCAATCAATACAAGGTTGGATCCAAAAACAATTAGTTATATTTTAAATCATAGCGACGCAAAAGTTTTAATTGTAGATAGACAATTTCATGAAGTAATTGGTAAAGCTTTAGTGAATGTTAAAAATAAAATTAAAATAATTGATATTGACGACAAAGATATTGATACCAGTAGCTTTAAAAAAATTGGCGATCTTGAGTATGAAAGTTTTTTAAACACAGGTGATGAAAATTATAAGTGGAAAAAGCCAAAAGATGAATGGCAAGCAATTTCTTTAGGTTATACTTCTGGAACTACAGGTAATCCAAAAGGGGTAGTTTATCACCATAGAGGATCTTATTTAATGGCCACAGGAAGTGCTGTTGCTTGGGATATGCCGAATAAATTAAATTTTTTATATACAGTTCCAATGTTTCATTGCAATGGTTGGTGTTATCCTTGGACACTTTCTATGTTACATGGAAGAGTAATTTGTTTAAGAGCCATTGATGTTAAAAAAATTTTTGAATTAATTGATAAATTTGATGTTACTCATTTTGGTGGTGCCCCAATAGTTTTAAATATGTTAGCTAACGCACCAAAAGAACATCAAAAAAAATTAAAAAGAAAAATTTATGTGCTAACTGCTGGAGCTCCTCCTCCAAGTATAATATTTGAAAAAATGAAAAATTTAGGTTTTGAAGTAATGCACGTTTATGGATTGACCGAAACTTATGGACATATGTTGCAGTGTGCTTGGAATAATGAATGGGATAATTTAGATCAGGATAAGCAAAACGAAATTAAAGCAAGACAAGGCGTTATATATCCAAATACTGAAGCTGCAGTTGTTATGGATCCAGAAACAATGAAACCTGTTCCACATGATGGAAAAACTATGGGAGAAATTATGATAAGAGGAAATATTGTAATGAAAGGTTATTATAAAGATAAAGAAGCAACTGAGAAAGCAATGAAAGGAGGATGGTTTCACTCAGGTGATTTGGCTGTTACACATCCAAATGGCTACATAAAAATTCAAGACAGGTCTAAAGATATTATAATTTCTGGTGGAGAAAATATTTCATCAATTGAAATAGAAAATACTATAGCAAAACATCCAGCTGTTTCTTTAGCTGCAGTTGTTGCTAAACCAGATGAAAAATGGGGAGAAACACCATGTGCATTTGTCGAACTTATAGAAGGAAAAAAAGCTACCGAGGAAGAAATTATAAAATTCTGTAGAGAGACTTTAGCAGGATTTAAATTGCCTAAAAAAGTAGTTTTTTCTCCATTACCTAAAACTTCAACAGGAAAAATTCAAAAATTTGAATTAAGAAAGAAGGCTAAGGAGTTAAACTGAATTTAAAAGTTAATGAAAAAGACGTGTTCGTCTCTACAGGCGGCATAGATTTCGATAAAAAAAAGCCATCAATATTATTGATGCACGGAAGTGGACTAACCCATATAGTTTGGTCACTTCACGAACAATTTTATGCTTCACAGGGATTTAATATTTTATCTGTTGATCTTCCAGGACATGGAAATTCAGAAGGTCCATCACTGGAATCTATAGAACAAATTTCTAATTGGGTAAAATCGTTAATGAATGTTCTTGGTATTAAAAAAATAATTATTATAGGACATTCTCAAGGGTCTCTTGTAGGCATTGATTTTGCATCTCGATATCCTAATTTAATCAGTAACTTAGTTTTGGTTGCTGGTTCCTACAAAATGCCAGTTAATCAAGATCTTATTAATTATGCGGAAGCAGGTGATGAAAAAGCAGTTTTACTTATGATGAAGTGGGGTTATGAAGGATCAAAAGCATTTATAGGAGGCAATCCTGTAAAAAAAATAATTAATTCATCGCGAGAAATTAGAGAAGTTTTAGCTGTAGACTTAAACGCTTGTAACAATTACAAAGACGGCAAAGAATCTTTAGAAAAAATTAACTGTCCAACATTATGTATTTTTGGTGATTTAGATAAAATGGTTCCCTTAGAAGTAGGAAATAAAATGGTATCAATGATAAAAAATTCTGAAAAAAAAATAATTAACAATTGTGGACACATGATAATTTTTGAAAAAGCATTTGAAATGAGAAAATCTGTAAAAGAATTTTTAAGTAAATAATAATGAAAAATTATTTTATTGCGAAATCAAGAAGGATTAGAAGCACGCCATATACTTCAAGAATAGAAAATCAGGGTGTAACTGCTTATTCTGTTTATAATCATATGCTTTTGCCAGCTGCATTTGGATCTCTAGAAGATTCTTATAATCATTTAAAGGAACATGTACAAGTTTGGGATGTTGCAGGAGAAAGACAGGTTGAAGTTTTTGGAAAAGACTCTGCAAAATTAGTGCAATTGATGACTTGTAGAGATCTTTCAAAATCTAAAGTTGGAAGATGTTATTATTGTCCAATCATAGATGACAAAGCAGGGTTAATAAATGATCCAGTTATATTAAAACTTGATGAAGAACGTTGGTGGATTTCAATAGCAGATTCAGATGTGATTTTATTTGCAAAGGGATTAGCAATTGGAAATAAATTTGATGTTAAAATATTTGAACCAAATGTAGATATATTAGCAGTACAAGGTCCAAAATCTTTTAAACTTATGGAAAAAATATTTGGAAAAAAAATTACAGAAATGAAATTTTTTGGATTTGATTATTTTGAATTTTCTGGAGCAAAACACTTGATTGCTAGATCAGGTTGGTCAAAACAAGGAGGTTATGAAATTTATGTAGAAAACACAAAATCTGGCCTGGCCTTATACGATAAACTTTTTGAGCTTGGTAAAGAATTTAATGTAAAACCTGGATGTCCAAATCTAATTGAAAGGATTGAAAGTGCTTTACTATCTTATGGCAATGATATTGATAACAATGATAATCCACTTGAGTGTGGTTTAGATAAATATGTAAATTTAGATACGGAAGTTAATTTTCTTGGAAAAGAAAAATTAAACGAAATTAGAAAACAAGGAATTAAAAGAAAATTAATGGGAGTAAAAATTGAAACCAAAACAATTAATGTTGCAAAATCAATAAAAATTTTTGATGAAAAAAACAATGAAATTGGAGAATTAAGATCTGGAGTTTATTCTCCTCATTTTGGTCATGTTATAGGAATAGCAATGATGCTTAAACCTTATTGGAATAAGTCACAATCCTTTAAAATTGAATTAAACGGTAAGAGTTTTGATGGAAAAGTTTGTGATTTACCCTTCATCTAGGTATAAAATATAAAATATCATGAATATTACGATCGTAGGTGCAACCGGTAACGTTGGAAGGAAAATTATAGAGATTTTAGAAAAAAAAAATTTTCCTGTTGATAATCTTTATTTAGTTGCATCTTCTAAAAGTGCAGGATCGAAACTAAGATTTAAAGAAAAAGAAATTGAAGTTAATAATTTAGAAACTTTTGATTTTTCAAAAGGTGAAATTACCTTTTTTTCTGCTGGAGGGAAAATATCAGAAAAATATGCAGCAAAAGCTGCAAAGTATTCAACTGTGATTGATAATTCAAGCTATTTTAGAATGGACCCCGATGTTCCTCTTATCGTTCCAGAAGTTAATCCTAATGATTTAAAAAATCATAAAAAAAAAAATATTATAGCAAATGCTAATTGTTCAGTAATACCTTTGGTTGTAGCGCTAAAACCTCTACATGATTTATATAATATAAAAAGAATTGTTGCATCAACGTATCAATCAGTTTCTGGAGCTGGGAAAGCTCCAATGGATGAATTGTTGTCACAAACGAAAGACTTTTTTGATAACAAAGAGCTAAGATCAAATTATTTTACAAAACAAATCGCATTTAATGCGATTCCACATATAGATAGTTTTTTAGATAGTGGCTACACTAAAGAAGAGCAAAAAATGCATGATGAAGTAAAAAAAATTTTAGATTCAAAAATTAAAGTAACATCTACATCTGTCAGGATACCTGTTTTGGTTTCACATGCAGTAAGCGTTAATGTTGAATTTAATAAAAAATATAAATTAAATGAAATTCAAAATGTATTAAATACTTCACCTGGATGTAAAGTCATTGATGAACATAAAGATGGAGGTTATATTACGCCTGCTGAAGCTGAAAATAAATTTGATACATTTATTTCTAGAGTTAGAGAAGATAATTCTCAAGATAATTCAATTAATTTATGGATTGTTTCTGATAATCTTCTAAAAGGTGCAGCTTTGAATGCAGTAGAAATTGCTGAAATATTAATTAAAAATAAATAAATGGAAAATAAAAAACCTTTATCTCCTCATATTCAAATTTATAGTTGGAATATTTCTTCCTTAATTTCTATTTCACACAGAATAACGGGTGTAATAAATATATTAGCATTAACATTAATTTGTTTATGGATAGCTTTTTTGTTGTTGGGTGAATCAAATTATGAATATATAAAATTTTTTCTCCAATCATTTTTTGGAAAATTTTTAATTATATGTTTGATTTGGTCATTTATTTTTCAAATATTAAGTGAAATCAGGCATTTGTTTTGGGATTTTGGATATGGTTTTGAAATAATTACTTCAAAAATTTCAGGACTTTTTGTTATTTTTGGATCATTTATCTTAACAGTACTAATCTATTTAATTGGAAAATAGGTAATTTAAAATGGTTAATGCAACAAAAAAATGGATATTTCTCAAAGCTAGTTCAATAATACTTATTCCATTAATGCTATGGTTTATTATAAATTTAGTATCAATTTATGAAAAGGATTATGTTGATATTGTAAGTTTTTTTTCTACACAACCTTCAAAATTTTTAACATCACTTTTAATGATTGTAGCTTTCTTTTATTCTTCATTAAGTATCAGTGAAATTTTTGAAGATTATATTCATGATGAAA
>CACDCI010000021.1 GCA_902551215.1 uncultured Pelagibacteraceae bacterium
GGTTTTGGGGTTTATGCTTATAAAATGATTATTGATAACAAAAAATTTAGAGCAAAATTTGAAATAGACGAAACAGCAACAGTAATAATGCGAATGATAGGTGCTTCGTTTCTTGGAGTATTATTAATGGCTCTTTACATTATGTTCATTAGACCCGGAGGAGTAGAAAGTACTTGGGGATTTTTTAATTTAGTTTTTGTTCAAAATCTTTGTATCTTCATTGTAAATACTTACTCAATTAAAATTAATAAGACAGGAATAAAAGAGGGAACTAATCATAATGAAGGGGTTATTGCACCACTAGTTTTTACAATTTTAAGCGGTATTCTTTGTTACGGTTTAGCAGATAAAATATACAGCTAAATTTTTTCAAAAACTTTTTCAAAAACTTTTTCCACAGATAGTTTATTTAATTCAGCAACTTGAATTGCCTTAAAATTTTCTCTTTCAATACTAACTTTATAGGCAGTTGTATGTGATCCAAATAAAGTTAAACCTTTAGCTCCTAAATGTGCCGCCATGTGAGCTGGGCCTGTATCGTTAGCAATAACAAATAAGCTATCTTTAATTAATGATGAGAGTTGGGAAATATCTAAAGCTTTTCCGTTATCTAAAATACACAATGCATTAATATCTTTTGAATTATTAATTTCATCTGGGCCTGGCGCTACTACAATTTTGTAGAGATCATTATACTGACCTTTTATTTTTTCAATTAGTTCATTGTAATAAGGCCATTTTTTTTGAGCAAGATGAGGTGAACAAAATGGAAATAAAACAATATATTTTTCTAATTTATATTCTGATTTTATTTTAGATATATCCGTACAACTCCAAGAAAAGTCAGGAAGCATTGTGTGCTTGGTATTTATTTCTGAAGTCTGTAGCTGATGGTTAAATCTCTCCAAGACAGATTTTTTATCAAATTCTTCTTTTGTTTTATCATTAGGCAATGTTGTTTCAGAAGATGACCAAATATTTAAGTTTGAGTTTGGAAATAATATTCTTTTATAAAAATTAGTTCTAGAGGAGTTTTGTAGATCATAAACTTTAGAAATTTTCATTTTTTTAATTTTTCTCATTAAGGAATAAAGATAAATTAAATTAAATCTGGATAATCTTTTGTCTAATATTACATCAGTTAAATTAGGGTTTTTTTTAAATAGATCAAAGTATGGCTTCGTTGTTAACAAATATATTTGATCATTTTTATGATATTCAGATATATCTTGAATTGCACCACTTGCTTGGGCTATATCTCCTAAAGAACCATGTTTGATAATCAAAATATTAGACATACTTTTGACAACTTAACATACTATAAAATTTTATGAATAAAATTCTAGCAGAAGTATCAGTTGGTGAGCTTTTGGATAAAATTTCAATTTTAGAAATTAAACAAGAAAAAATTAAAGACGATAAAAATCTCAAGTTTATTAATGATGAATACAATGTGTTAAAAGCTGAATTAAATAAAAATATTAAAAATGATGATAAATTAAGCAATCTTTTCAACTCTTTAAAAGAAATAAACGCGAAACTTTGGGTTATTGAAGATGATAAAAGAATGTGTGAAAAAAATAAAGATTTTGGGGAAAACTTTATAAAACTTTCTAGAGATGTTCATTTCTTGAATGATGAAAGAGCCAAAATTAAATTAGAAATTAATAATCATACAGGTTCAAAAATTAAAGAAATTAAAGAATATACAAATTATTAAATCAAACTCGGAATAATTTTCCTAAGCTTCATTGATTCATTGGGCTTAATATTTGCATACAAAACACCAGTACCTGATTTTTTAAGTTTTATAATTTTTCCATCTGGGGAAATTATTGTTGAATGACCAAAAGTTTCTCTTTTTTTTGTATTTTTTCCAGTTTGATTTGGTGCAAATATATAACAAAAGTTTTCAATAGCTCTAGCCTTTAACAGTTCTAACCAATGTTTTTTTCCTGTAACTTTTGTAAATGCTGACGGAACGCTTATAAAATGTAAATTTTTTTTAGACAATCGTCTATATATTTCAGGAAATCTTAAATCAAAACAAATTGTAAGTCCTAATCTTCCCCATGGAAGATTGACTATAACAAGTTTCTTGCCAGGCCTATATGTTTTGCTTTCTTGATGTTTCTCTTTATTTTGCAATTTAACATCAAACATTTTAATTTTATCATAATAAGCAACTATATTACCCTTTGGACCTATCATTACAGATCTGTTTCTGTATTTATTTTTATCTTTAACTGGAAGAGATCCTATTAATATCCATTTTTTGTTTTTTTTTGAAATTTTTTTAATTTCTTTAATCAATGGATCTTTATGCATGGGATAAGTGTTCTTAAATAATATTTTTTTATCACTGGTAATTATTGATGATGTTTCGGGCGTTATTATTAAGTCAGATTTATTCTTAATCGCTTGATTTAAATATAAAATAATCTGTTTAAAATTTTTATTATAGTTTTCTCCACTTGATAACTGAATGCAAGCAACTTTCATTACTAATATCCGTACTTTTTTTCTAAAAGTTTAATTACATTGTGTATTATAAAAGTCATTAATAAATATATACTTCCTGCAACAATAAAGACTTCCACTGGTCTGAAAGTAGTTGATATTATGTGTTTTGCTACACCTGTAAGATCAAGCAAAGTAACAGTGCTGGCTAAAGAAGTTCCTTTTAACATTAATATCATCTCATTACCATAAGCAGGCAATGATTGTCTTATAGCTATAGGCAACTTTATTTTGAAAAAGGTATTTATTTTATTTAGCCCTAAACTTTCTGCTGCTTCCACAACTCCCTTATTAATTGTTTCAAATGCAGATCTAAATATTTCAGAAGAGTAAGCTCCAGTGTTTAAAGTGAATGCAAGAATTGCGCATGAATATGGTTCTTTTAAAAAAACCCAAAGAAAAGATTCTCTTATCCATTCTACCTGCCCAAGTCCAAAGTATATTATAAAAATTTGAACTAATAATGGGGTGCCTCTAAAAATATATGAATAATAGTATGATATAAAAAAAAGAATTTTATTTTTACTTGTTCTTAAAATTGCGAAAAAAACACCAACAAACACACCAAAGAATAATGATAAGGAAGTTAGTTCAATGGTTAATTTTGTTGCTTTTAATAACCTTGGAAAATGTTCTGAGATAAATTCCAAATCCATTTAATATCCCTTATTATAATGTTGTTCTAATTTGTTAAATAATTTCATACTTAAAAAGGTCAAAAATAAATATAAAACAGCTGCAAAAGAATAAAAGAATAAAGGATCTCTTGTTGATCCAGCAGCGATATATGACATTCTCATAATTTCTACTAATCCAGTAACCGATATTAAAGATGTATCTTTTAAAGTAATTTGCCAAACATTACTTATATTTGGCAGTGCTAATCTCAGCATTTGTGGAATAATTACTTTGTAGTAGTAAATTTTTTTTCTAAAACCTAAAACTTCAGAGGCTTCGAATTGACCTTTGTTAATAGATTGAACCGCTCCTCTAAAAACTTCAGTTGAATATGCTCCAGATATGATTCCTATGGAAAATGCCCCGGTTAAAAATGCATTAATCTCAATATATCCATCGTACCCAAATATTCTTGCCACATACATAATTGCGCCGCTGCCTCCAAAAAAAAATAAATATATTACTAAAAGTTCAGGAACGCCTCTAAAGACAGTGGTGTAGAAACTTCCTATTAAATTTAATATTTTATTTTTTGATAGTTTAAATGAAGCAAAAATTGCAGCTAAAAAAAAACCAATAAAGATAGCTGCTGCAGCAACTGCTATTGTCATTAGAGTTGCAAAAAAAAGTTCGTCTCCCCAGCCGGTGTTTCCGAAAGCTAAAAGTCCCATATATTTTAAGGCGATAGAATTTAAACTATCGCCTTAAAAATTAAATTATTACATAGAAGCGTCAAAGCCAAACCATTTGATAGCTAGTTCGCTTATCTTGCCACTTTTTCTTGCTTGATCAATTGCTTTATTAAAAGCTTTTAGAAGATCAGTATCATCTTTTCTGATACCAACGCCTACACCATTACCAAATGCACCACCTGATAAAGTAGGACCAACTAATACAACTGGTTTACCAGATTTTTCAGCATAATCAGTAAACGCAACTGCTGCCGCTAGAGCTGCATCGCATCTTCCTGCTGATAAATCCAAATTAACTTCATCTTGAGTTTTGTATGTTCTAACAGTTACACTTCCAACATCTCCAGACTCCAAAAAGTTTTGGTGAATAGTTGCTGTTTGTACACAAACAGTTTTACCAGCTAAAGCTGCTGTTAATGTTTTAAGTGCACTCTTAACGTTAGATCCTCCTAATGATAAATTTATACCAGATGGAGTATCCATGCCTTCAAGGCTAGATCCTTTCATCACAGCTAGTTGTGCAACTTCATCTGCATAACCTTGTGAGAAATTAATAACTTTCATTCTTTCGTCAGTTATAGACATTCCTGCCATTATAGCATCGTACTTTCTCATGATTAATCCAGGTATCATACCATCCCAATCTTGTTCAACAATTGTGCAATCAGCTGCCATATAAATGCATAACCAATTTGCAAGATCAACTTCAAAACCAATCAGTTGACCAGCTTCATTTTTTGAATTCCAAGGGGGGTAAGCACCTTCAGTTCCAATCTTTATTGAACCAGCATTTGAGCTGCTGATTAAAAATAAAGAAGTAAAAACTGTTAAAATTATTTTCTTAAATATATTCATTGTTACCTCCAAAAATTACGCATAGTAAATCACAATTTTATTAATATAAAAAGAAGTTTTTAATCTTAGTGGTTTATAGATGACGAAAAATTCCAAGAACAATCAAAACTTGGGATATAAACCCTATCTAAAGTTGCATTTCCAAAGTTTTTATTAAAGACATTTAGCCAGTTTTTTACCTGTTTTGGTTTTTTATCTTGGCTTCCTACTTGTGTGGTTATGACCCCTTTAGGTTTTAATATTCTGATCAATGAATCCATATTCTTTGAAGCAAGATCAATGCAAAATTGATCATCATTCAAATCTACAAAAATATGGTCATAACGGTCATCTTTAACTTTCTTTATACTTTCAAAAGCATCACCCCATACGCATTTTACTGAATTTTTTTCTGTAGCTTTATTTCCAATTTTTCCTAAATGTTTCTTGCAAACTTCAACTACTTCAGGATCTAATTCATACCAATCTATAAAATTAAAACCTTTAGAGATACATTCTCTTGCAACACCACCATCGCCTCCACCAATTATAGCTGCTTTTTCTTTGTTTTTATTTAATTTGAGACCAGCTTTAACAAAAGTAGAACTATATAAATGTTCATCTGAAGCAGCTACTTGAATTTCATTATCAATAAATAATGATTTACCAAATTGTTCTAAGTCTAATATTTCTATATGTTGACCAACTTTTGAAGTGAAATCCTCAAGTACGTTATTCACAACATATGATTTTTGTAAACCCGGTGAACTGTAAATGTCATGATAAAGAGAAACCGTGTCTCTATTAAACTCTTTTTTAACAATTCTTGTATGTTCAATTTCTTTCTTTATTATTTCAAATGCCACTGATGGATTAACCTTTCCACATGTAAAAAAATCAAAACTTATTACTCCTTTTTCAGGAAAAGTGTGAAAACTAATATGACTTTCAGCTAACAAAGCTAAAATGGTAAAACCCTGTGGCTCAAATTTGTATTTTGAAATTTCAAGTATGGTAACTTTTGCAGCTTTTGCAATTTTATTTATAAGTCGCTCATAGAAAGATGGATCATATTCCTTTTTAGTTCCAATAATGTCTAAAGTTATATGCTCCCCTACTTTAGTCATAAAAAAATTATCCTTTTTTATAATTTTTTATCTTTTCCAAGATCTTTTGCATTTCTGCAAATGAGAGAATCTTAGGTTGTCCTAATTTTAAAGCAATTATGTATTGATGACAAATATTTTCTACCTCTTCAGCTAGCTCAAACGCTTGCTTTAAGTTTAGTCCAAATGCAACCTGACCGTGGTTTGACATTAGGCAAGCCTTTCTTTTTTCAAGAGCATTTAAAATATTTTTAGATAATTCTTTTGTTCCAAAAGTTCCATATTCTGCACATTTAATGTCATCTCCACCCGCAAGAGCTATCATATAATGAAATGCTGGAATTGCTTTTCCATGAGTTGATACAGCCGTAGCGTGAGGTGAATGTGCATGAACAATAGCTTTTGCTTCCTTTTTTTTTAAGTAAATATCTTGATGAAATCGCCACTCAGATGAAGGATTAAGGCTAGAATTAAACATTTTTAACAAATCGTACTCCTTGTTTAGTTCGAGAAAAACTATATCTTCAGATTTAAGGGACTCATATTTTTTACCTGATGGTGTTATTAAAAAACCTTCAACCCCATCTTTTGTTGTTCTAACTGACACATTTCCTGACCTTAATGGAGATAAATTTGTGCTGTTCAGCTTTTGAGTAAATTTAATTACTTCTTCTTTTAAATCGTTCATTTAAATACTTTTTATTTACTTTTTAGTTTTTTAATTTCTTCTTTACAAAATTTTCTAGCTTTTTCAGGATCAAACGATTTATTTGTTTGCTTTTGAGCAACCATACAGGCGCCTACTGTTCTATTTAAGTTATGGTCGCTATATTTCAAAATAACAAAGATTGCGATTACTATAAATACAGCAAATAATAATTTTTTTTTCATTTAAATAATGTTTTTAATCCTTCAGTAGATGCTTCGCAAACACCTTTTTCAGTAATTAATCCAGTAACATATTTTGCTGGAGTTATATCAAAGGCTAAATTCATTGATTTACTTTTCTTTGGGTAAATTAATATCTTTTGAACATTATTATTTTTATCTAAACCTTCTACATAAGACAGCTCATCTGGATTTCTCTCTTCAATTGGAATATCTTTAAAATCTTTTGTTTCCCAGTCAATTGTTGAGCTTGGTAACGCTACATAAAAAGGTACATTATTATCATGTGCAGCTAATGCTTTTAAATAAGTTCCAATTTTATTTACAACATCTCCTGTTGAAAGAGTTCTGTCAGTTCCAACAATGCACATATCGATCTCACCTCTTTGCATCAAAATTCCACCTGTGTTATCTGCAATGATTGTGTTTGATACTCCTTCTTCATTTAATTCATAAGAAGTTAAATTAGCTCCTTGATTTCTAGGTCTTGTTTCATCAACCCAAACATGAATCTTAATTCCCTTTTTATGTGCATGATAAATTGGTGAAGTTGCAGTGCCCCAATTAATTGTTGCAAGCCAACCAGCGTTGCAATGAGTTAAAATATTTACCGTATTTTTTTTTTTATTATAAATTTCTTCAATAATTTTTAATCCATTTAGGCCAATATTTTCACAAAATTTAATATCTTCTTCGCAAATTTCTTTTGCTTCAATTAAAGCAATATTTAGAATTTCACTACTATTAACCCCAGATAATTTTTTCATCATTCTGTCTACTGCCCATTTAAGATTTATTGCAGTAGGTCTTGAGTTAATTAAGTCTTCGCTAGATTTCTTTAAAAAAGATTGATCATTATTTTCTATAATTGCTAAAACTAATCCATAAGCAGCAGTAGCTCCAATTAAAGGTGCTCCTCTAACCTCCATAGTTTTGATGGCATTTATAGAATCTTTTACTGTTTTAAGATCTTTAATTATAAATTGGTGAGGAAGTTTGGTTTGGTCAATAATTTTTACCGTATTATTTTCAAACCAAATTGTACGGTATTCTTTTCCTTCTATTTTCATTTATTTAAAACTCTACCAGCTACAGTTTTGAGTTTATCTTTTGTTTTTTGAGTTCTTTTTTCAGGTGCCGTAATAATTGCGACATCTAAACAATTGTTTGTAGGGTCTTTTGGATCAATATGTTTTTCAAAATTATCTATAAGATTTTTAATCACATTTTTGGCTTTTGCAGCATTTTCTAATAAAACTTTAATCACGAATTCAACATCAACATTTGCATGATCTGGGTGCCAGCAATCGTAATCTGTAACCATGGAAACTGATGCGTATCTAATTTCTGCTTCTCTGGCTAATTTAGCTTCAGGCATATTAGTCATGCCAATAACATCTGCTTTCCAGGATCTATATAAATTTGATTCTGCTAGTGTAGAAAATTGAGGACCCTCCATAACTACATAAGTACCGTTTCTCTGATAATCTATTTTTTCTTTTTTAATTGATTCCTCGCAAGCATTCATCAAACCATTAGATGTTGGATGTGCCATAGATACATGAGCAACTATTTCGTCATCAAAAAATGTTTTATTTCTAGCAAAAGTTCGATCAATAAATTGATCAACAATAACAAACTTTCCTGGATTTAATTCTTCCTTCAAAGATCCTACAGCAGAAACTGAAACTATATCTGTAACTCCACGTTGCTTTAATGCATCAATATTTGCTCTAAAGTTTATTTTTGAAGGTGAAATAAAATGACCTCTCCCATGTCTTGGAAGAAAAAAAACTTCTTTTTCATTAAACTTAGTCTTTAAAATTTGATCAGAAGGTTTACCCCAGGGTGTATTTAAATCTAAAAACTCTCTATCTTTAAGTTCTTCAATGTCATATAGGCCACTTCCACCAATTATTGCTAATTTATTATTTGCCATAATTAAAAAATAATTTATTTATCAATATATAACTTAAAGAATTATGGATTTAAAAGAATATATTCGATCAATTCCAGATTATCCTAAAAAAGGGATTCTTTTCAGGGACATAACAACATTAATAAAAAATGAAAAAGCTTTTACTTATTGCATTGATCAAATAGTTGAAAAATCTAAAAAATTTGATTTTAATAAAATAGCTGCTGTTGAATCTAGAGGCTTTGTTTTTGCTTCAGCAATTTCTTATATTCTTAAAAAACCTTTTATTTTGCTTAGAAAAAAAAATAAGCTACCAGCTGAAACTCATTCTGTTGATTTTAAATTGGAGTATGGAACAGCAACTATTGAAATGCATAAAGATTCAATAAATAAGAATGACTCTGTTATTGTAATAGATGATCTTATAGCAACTGGAGGTACAGCAGAAGCTGCTGCAAAATTAATAAAAATCTCAGAAGGAAAAGTAGCTGGATTTATATTTGTAATAAATCTTTTTGATCTAGGTGGTTGTGATAAGCTGATAAAACAAGACCACAAAGTTGAAAATCTAATTAATTTCCCTGGTCACTGATCATTTATTCTAAACCAAGATTTCTTGCCAATTATAGAATTATACAAACCACAAAGACGCATTAAATAAATTTTTTTTTTATGTGAGTTAAATAAAATTAAATAAAATACATATTTAAATATAGCAGATATCAAATTTGAAATAATTTTAAAAAAAGCATTAAAAAAACCGTAATGTTTTTTGTTAAAATAAAATTTTGACCACATCCAATGCCAATTTCTTAAATACTCTAGATCTTTTGAAGTTATTGATCCTGCACCTAAATGAGTGATAAATGAATTTTTAATAACAAAAATATTTTGATCTCTTTTTTTTGCTCTTAAGCATAAATCAGTATTTTCTAAATACAAAAAAAAATTTTCATCAAAGAAAACATCGTCCTTAAATTTTTCTTTATTTATAAGCATAGAAAATCCATCTACATAATCAACGCTTATAATATTTTCATTTATATTTTTATTATCATTTGATATTTTGTAATTAGGATAATTTTGATCACTATTTGTTGGTGAAATTATCGCAAAATCATTAATAGACTCAGAGGCTTCAAAAATTTTTTTCAAAGTATCATTGTTAAATTTAGTATCAGGATTAATAATAAAAGCATATTTTGTTTTGCTTTTTTTGATACCAATATTGTTTGATGCTCCCATACCTAGATTCTCATTAATTATTACCTCAATATTGTCATATTTGTCCTCTAGTTCTTTCTTCAATTCAATGTTTTTAGAATTTTCGATAACTATTTTATTCGAATCTCTTGGAAGTGAATTAATACATTCATGAATAATTTTTTCACTTTTAAATGTAACAATAACATAAGTTATATTGTTGATGTTTAAATTCATTGAGATAAACGACTATACTTAAAGAAAGTATTATTGTAAAAAAAATAATGCACAAAGTTTTAGTAACAGGTGGGCTTGGTTTTATTGGAAGCAATTTAATCCATATGCTCTTAAATAAAAAATTTAAAGTTATTAATATAGATAAAGTATCTTACTCATCAAATTTTTATAATTTAAAAGGTATACTAAATAAAAAACATTATAAGTTTATTAAGTGTGACATTAATAATAAAAAAAAAATTTACGATATATTAAAAAAATATAGACCAAATTGTGTTTTCAATCTTGCTGCTGAAACTCATGTTGACAGGTCAATAGATTCACCAAAAAATTTTATAGATTCAAATATATTGGGTGTTTTTAGTTTACTTGAATCTTTCAAAAAATATTCAAAGACAAATAAAAAAGCAAAGTTAATCCACGTATCTACAGATGAAGTTTTTGGAGATATAAAAAAAGGAAGATCAAAAGAACATGATGGATATAAACCTAGCTCACCATACTCTGCCTCTAAAGCTGCATCTGATCACCTTGTTTTTTCCTATATAAAAACTTTTAATATAAATGCTATTGTTACTAATTGCTCAAACAATTATGGTCCTAGACAGCATCCTGAAAAATTAATACCGAAACTTATTTATAATATTATCAAAAATAAAATTTTACCAATATATGGAAAAGGTAAAAACTCAAGAGAATGGATTTTTGTAGAAGATCACTGTGATGCATTAATAAAAGTATATCAAAAAGGTAAAGTTGGTGAGTTTTATAATATAGGATCAAACTACAACATTGAAAACTTGGCTGTTGCAAAAAAAATTTTGTCTACTGCTAAAGAAAAAATTAAAATAAGTGAAAATGTAAAAATTAAATTTGTTAAAGATAGACCTGGTCATGATATTAGATATGCAATTAATAGTAACAAATTAAAAAGAACACTCAAATGGATGCCAAAAACTAATTTTTCAAATGGTTTAAAAAAAACATTTTTGTGGTATTTAAAAAACCAGAACTACTATTCAAAACTAAATAAAAAAGATATCACTAGGAGAATTGGAATAAAAAAATGATAAAAAAAGGAATTATATTATCTGGTGGAAAGGGAACTAGAATGAGTCCTTTAACAAAAGCAGTAAATAAGCAATTGTTACCTATCTATGATAAACCACTAATTTTTTACCCTCTTTCGATATTGATGTTAGCAAAAATTAAAAATATTTTAATTATAGTTAATAAAGGCGAACTCAAGCAATATAAAAAAATATTACCAAATGGAAAAAATTTAGGAATTAAAATTAAATATATAGAACAAGATTATCCAAAAGGCTTACCTGATGCATTTATATTGGGAGAAAAATTTATAGGAAAAGACAATATCTCATTAATTCTTGGAGACAATTTCTTTTACGGTCAGTTCTTATCAAAAAAACTATTAGACTGTGTACAATTAAAAAAAGGAGCAAAAGTACTTCTCCACAGAGTATCAAATCCAGAAAAATATGGAATAGCAAAAATAAAAAAAAATAAAATTATTTCTATTAAAGAAAAACCAAAAAAATTTGTATCTGATTTAGCTATAACTGGATTATATTTTTTTGATAACAAAGTGATTAAATATTCAAAAGAATTAAAACCATCTAAAAGAAAAGAATTGGAAATAACTGATCTTTTGTCTAAATATAGAAAAAAAAATCAACTGTATGCAGATTATATTGGTAGAGGCAATGATTGTCTTATAGCTATAGGCAACTTTATTTTGAAAAAGGTATTTATTTTATTTAGCCCTAAACTTTCTGCTGCTTCCACAACTCCCTT
>CACDCI010000022.1 GCA_902551215.1 uncultured Pelagibacteraceae bacterium
TTCGCCAATATCCTGATCGAGAATATTTTAAAGATTTCGTTAATGATTTTAGAAATATTCATGAAATAAAGAAATATTGGATTTTATCACAGGATAAACTGAATTTAGACAATAAGGTAAAATTTTTTAAAACACATAATGCTCTCTGCAAATTAGATAATTATCTTTTTTCAAACTCAGAAAATACTGTCGCAACTATTTATATAGTTAGAGATCCAAGAAATGTTATCACTTCAATTGTTAATCATTTTAATTATACCTATGAACAAGCAAAAATCTTTATGTTCAATTCTGCACAAGTTGCATATCCTGATGTTGATGCATCATATGGTATGGCTACAATATTAGGATCATGGTCTGATCATTATAATCATTGGACAAAGAATAATTCTAGACTACTAGTTGTAAAGTATGAAGATTTAATTTTAAATACTGAAAATGAATTAAAAAAAATAATTAGTTTTATTAATAAATATAAAAAAATTGACTCCAATGAAGAAAAAATTAAAAATTGTGTTAAAACTACATCTTTTGAAAACTTAAAGAAAATAGAAGAAGAAGGATTTTTTAAAGAAAATATGAAAAATAAAAAAACAGGGGAAAAAATAAAATTTTTTTACATGGGTAAAAAAAATAAATGGGAAAACCTTTTGGGTAAAAAAATAATACTCGAAATAGAACAAAAATTTTCCAAAGAAATGAAAGAATTAAATTACCTTTAAAACATGATTATTTGGTTAGCATCATACCCAAAAAGTGGAAATACATGGGTTAGATCAATTCTAACGTCACTTTTTTTTTCAGAAGATGGAAGTATTGATTTTAAACATCTTAATGCTTTTCCAAAATACCCAAATCCTGAACATTTAGTAGAATTTACAAAAGATCTTCATAACTTTGACGAAATGTCTAAACATTGGTTGGCTTCACAAGAAAAGTTAAATCTTAATCAAAAAACTAATTTTTTAAAAACTCACCATCTTTTAGCTGCCTGGAAAAATAATAATTTTACAAATGCAAAAAATACTTTAGGAGCAATTTATATAGTTAGAGACCCTAGAAATGTTTTTACGTCTGTAAAAAATCATTTTTCATATACCGATGAAGAAGCATTAAAAATGATGTTAGATAAAAATTGGAGTTTAATAAATGGAATAAAAACTATGTTAAGTTCTTGGGGTCAGCATTATTTTTCTTGGGTAAAAAATAATAAAAATGTACTACTGATAAAATATGAAGATATGGTAAATGATTTAAGAAAAGAAATTTACAAAATTTTAGATTATTTAAATAAGTTAAATATAAAAACTAACTTTTCTGAGGAAAGAATAAATAATTGTATAAAAACATCAAATTTTTCAAATTTTCAAAATATGGAAAAAAAAGGTTTTTTTGATGAATATCTAATTGGAGATGACAATCAAAAAAAAACTTTTTTTAAATTTGGTGAAAAAAATGATTTTAAAATTCTTCTTAATGAAAAAATTAGATATCGTTTAGAAAAAGAATTTAAAAAGGAAATGAAAGACTTGAATTATTTATAAATTTAAAGCATTTATAAAATCATTAGCAAAACTTTTATTGTCAAATAATGGAGAGTTAATTGATTTTTGCCTTAAATTTTGTCTCAAATTATTTAATTCATTGCAATTATTAATTGATGAAAATTTAACAGCTTTTAAAATATAATCATTAGCATCTTTGCTTATAAAATCATTTAATTTTAAATTAGAATTAATGCTAGTTCCATATCTCGAAACAAATTTTTCTCCAGATAATGTTAGTACTGGAACTCCCATCCAAATAGATTCAAAAGAAGTATTTCCTCCATTATATGGGAATGTATCAAGTGATAAATCTACTTCATTGTACATAGCTAGATGTTTTTCCCTATCGTGTGTTATATCCAAAAAATGTATTTGATTATTTACTTCAAATTTTTCAAACTTATCAAGTAAATATTTTTTATAATTAATATCTAATCGGGAATAACTTTTTAATAATAATTTAGATTTTTTAACTTGTCTTAAAATTTGACTCCAGACTTCAATATTTTCATCTGAAATTTTTCTAAAATTATTAAAAGAACCAAATGTAAAATATTTATTTTTAATAAAAGGTAATTCATTTATCGGAATATCTTCAATAATTGAATGGGAACTCCAAATATTTGGTAATCTTAAAATTTTTTCAGAAAAAAAAATTTCATTTTCTTTTTTAATAGTATACGGATCGGCAATAATATAATCCATCTCTTTAATGCCAGTTGAATTACAATATCCCAGCCATGAAATTTGAATTGGAGCAATTTTTTTATTTAGAATTTCAATTCTATTTTCGGCTGAATGTCCCATTAAATCTATTAAAATATTTATTTTTTTTTCTTTGATTAATTCTTTTAATTTATTCTCATCAAAATTTTTAACATTAATCCAATGCGAAAAATTTTCTTTCAATTCTTGAGTTATTTTATTATTTTCATCTTTTTCATTTACTAAGCTTAAACCAAAAGTTTCACAGTCAAGGTTTTTTAACTCTTTAATTATATCTTTTAAAAAATATGCTACTGGATGATGTTTTAAGTCTGCAGACAAAAAACCAATTACTTTATTTTTTTTAAAGTCATTGATAATTATTTTTTCTTCATTTTTTTTATTTAAAATTTCATTAATTTTTTTACAATATTTAAAATATTCTTTTTGAGAAAAATCAAACGTATATTCTTGTAAAGATAAAAATGCACTTAAATCTTTAATTTTACAATTTTGACTTTCAACTATAGATTTATGATAAAAAAGAGAATCTTTTACATATCCAGCTGCAAATGTTATATCTGCTAAAGATTCTAAGACTTTAAAATCTGGAGATTTTTTTTCATAATAATTTTTTAATAAAGGAATAATTTTTTCATAGTCATTTAACTGAAAACTTATTTTCGATAAATTTAATAAACTATGTATATAAAATTCATCTAATTTTAAAGCTTCTTCAAAAAAGAATTTGGCTTTTTTTAATTTTTTTTCATGTATTTTGATAATACCTAACAGATTATAAAAAAAAGGATTGTTTTTATCTTTTTCGTTTAAACAATCTATTTCAAATTCTATTTGCTTAAAATGTTTTTCTTTGAATAATTTTTCAATTTTTTTTAAAAAAATAGTTGTCAATCAATTAAGAGGGCTTATTCATTGAATTAAAAAAATCAGCATTACTTTTTGTATTTTTTAACTTAGAGTTAATAAATTCAATTGCATCCATAGTTCCCATCGGAGCTATTATTCTTCGTAAAACATTCATTTTTTGAAGATCATTTTTATCAAAAATTAACTCCTCTCGTCTTGTTCCAGATTTGGTTATATCAATTGCTGGGAAAATTCTTTTATCTGAAATTTTTCTATCTAATATAGTTTCGCTATTTCCTGTCCCTTTAAATTCTTCAAAAATCACTTCATCCATTCTGCTTCCAGTATCTATTAAAGCTGTAGAAATAATTGTTAAGGATCCACCTTCTTCAATATTTCTTGCAGCACCAAAAAATCTTTTTGGTCTCTGTAGCGCATTTGCATCAACACCACCGGTTAAAACTTTACCAGAACTTGGAACAACAGCATTATAAGCTCTTCCTAATCTTGTTATTGAATCTAATAAAATTACAACATCTTTTTTATGTTCAGTTAATCTTTTTGCTTTTTCAATAACCATTTCAGCTACAGCAACATGTCTTTGTGCTGGTTCATCAAAAGTTGAACTTATTACTTCACCTTTAACAGTTCTTTGCATATCTGTTACTTCTTCAGGTCTTTCATCAATTAGCAATACCATTAAATAACACTCTGGGTGATTAGCTGATATTGAGTTTGCAATGCTTTGTAAAATCATAGTTTTTCCAGCTTTTGGTGGGGAAATAATTAATGATCTTTGTCCTTTGCCAATTGGACTTACTAAATCAATTAATCTAGGTGTTAAATCAGGTTTTTTTTCAACTTTATTTTTTTCAACTTCCATCACTAATTGATTGTTTGGATACAATGGAGTTAAGTTATCAAATGCAATTTTATGGCGTGCTTTTTCAGGATCTTCAAAGTTAATTTTTCCAACCTGAAGGAGAGCAAAATATCTTTCTCCTTCTTTTGGTGCTCTTACAGGCCCTTCTACTGTATCTCCAGTTCTTAGACCAAATTTTCTTATTTGACTTGGGCTTATGTAAATATCATCTGGCCCAGGTAAATAATTTGATTCTATTGCTCTCAAAAAACCAAAGCCATCTTGAAGTAATTGTAAAACTCCTTGTCCTGTAATTTCTTCTTTTTCTGCAAGTTTTTTTAAAATTGCAAATAAAATTTCTTGTTTTCTTAAAGTGCTAGCATTTTCTATACCTAACTCTTCAGCTTGGGTAATTAATTGCTCGGAACTTTTTGTTTTTAATTCTTGGATATTCATAATTTGGGATTGTTGCTAAAAGATAGGTTAAATATATATACTGTTTAGAAAATTTCAATACCTAGATTGGCTTAAAAACAACAATAAAAACAATTAAAATAAGCAATATAGTAGGTACTTCGTTGATAATTCTATAAAATCTTGATGTTTTAGTATTTTTATCATTTTTAAAATCAATTAAACACCTGCCTAAATAGAAGTGATAAGACGTTAAAAAAATAACTAAAACAATCTTAATTTGCATCCATAACTCATTAAAAACAGAAAAACCCAATTTATGTATTAGCAATAAACCAAATATCCAAGACAAAATCATTGCAGGCATCATGATGTAAAAATACAATTTTTTTTCCATAGTTTTAAAAATATTCGTGGAGTTCTGATCATTTATATTTTCAACATGATAAACAAAAATTCTTGGTAAATATAACAAACCAGCCATCCAAGAAATAACTGCTATTAGGTGTAAGCTTTTAAATAATAAATAACTATTCATATTCTAAACAAGGACATTTTTTAAAGTGTGGTGGACATTTTATTTTTGGAGGATAAAGATAATTATTAAATTTATATTCATCTTTTTTAATTATTAATTCTGACATAGCCTTTATAAAATTTTCATTTGTACCCAATGCTGGAACCCTTGTATATTGTTTACATCCATTATTCATTGCTAGTTTTTTATATTCTATATCAAGTTCAACTAGGGTTTCTGAATGTTCTGAAACAAATGCTATAGGAACTAAAACTATATGTTTTCCAATTTTTGAATTTTCTACAATTATTTCATCAGTAGAGGGGCCAATCCATTTTAGTGGTCCAACCCTACTTTGATAACTTAAAACCCAATCTAAATTATTATAATTTAAATTTTCAACTATTTTACTTACAGATTGTTCAATTTGCCACTGGTATGGATCTCCTTTTTTAATATTCTTTTCTGGTAATCCGTGTGCAGAAAAAATTAATTTAAAATTTTTTAAATCTTTTATTTTTTTATCAATTTCCTTCGTATGGGCATTTATAAAATTTTCATCGGTCGGATAACAACAAATTATACTAGTTTTAATTTTATAATTATTATTTTTACAAACATCATTCCATTCCTTAATTGATGAGCCAGAAGTTGCAGCAGAATATTGTGGATAAAGAGGCATTAAAATTATTTCATCTGGATTATATAATTTAACATTTTTGATTACTTCTTCTGCTCTAGGGTGCCAACACCTCATAACTATAAAACATTTATATTCTTCATTTTTTTCATTATGATTAAGTTTTTTTTGTAAGGCTAGTGCTTGCTCTTCTGTTAATTTTAATATTGGCGACGATCCTCCTAATTCTTCATATATTTTTTTTGCAATAGGAGTCCTTCTATTCGAAATTAATTTAGCTAATGGATATCGTAAAAAAGTTGGTAAATTTAAAATTGCAGGATCATTAAATAAATTAAATAAAAAAGGTTTTACATTTTCTAATTTATCAGGTCCTCCTAAATTAAATAATATTACAGCTTTTTTCATTTAATAATTTTTTACAAGTTTAACCAAATAATCAACTTTCATTGGATCGGTTTCTGGCAAAACTCCATGTCCTAAGTTAAATATGTATGGATGATCTTTAAAAATATCCAAGTATTTTAAAACTTCTTTTTTTAAATTTGTTTTGTCACTTAATAATACATTTGGATTAAGACCGCCTTGTACAGGTATTTGTATTTCCTTTAATATTGAAATTGGATTAACGTCATAATCAATACTAATTACATCTGGTTTTATAATTTCACAAAAATTCTTATAATTTTTAATTCCTCTTGGAAAACAAACTACAGGTACATTGAAAGATTTCACATAATTAACCAAATTAGTAGTTGGTGTATAAATATAATTAAATAAATCCTTTTCTCCCAACAGACCAGCCCAGCTATCAAATATTTGTATAATTGTTGCTCCATTTTCAATTTGTTTTTTTATATGAATTTTTAAAAATTTTTCTAAAATTATAAGAATTTTTTTAATTAAAATATCATCCTTAAAAAAATCTGATATTAAATCTTTTTTAGGTGAAAATTTATTAATCATATAAACTAATAATGTCCACGGAGCTCCTATAAATCCAATTAAATCTTTATTAATTATTAACTTATTTTCTTTAACTTTTTTTATTGATTTATAAATAGGATTTAATTTATTTAAAAAATCATCTTCATTAACATTAGATATTCTTTCTAAATTAATAGGACCTAACTCTGGTCCAAAATTCTTTTTAAATACAACTTCTTGATTTAAACCATATGGAACCATTAATATATCCGAAAAAATTATAGCAGCATCTAATTCAAATCTTTTAAGAGGTTGTAAAGTAATTTTGGAAGATAAATTGTCATCTAAACATAATTTAATAAAATTAGGATTTAATTTTCTAATTTTTCTAAATTCAGGTAAATATCTACCAGCTTGTCTCATTAGCCAAATAGGTTTATTGGTTGTTTTTTTGTTTATTATTGTTTTTTGAATTGGACTCATATTAAAAAGTAAATATTTAAGTATAGTATTAGTTATATGTTATGTGAATAAAGAGAGTTATTTTTTATAAACATTTTATTCAATAATTATTCACAATAAATACATGTTTAAAGTGCTTGTATATTAGTTAATTTGAAGCGTATTTTAGATTTATAAATATTTATGTATTATTTAATTAACATGTTTATTTTTGTTTATAAAATAAGGTTTTTACACAATTAGAACAAAATATTTTTAATTATGAAAAATAAGCTTAATAATACACAGATATAAACATTTTATTTATGACTAATACATACCAAATATATTTAATTTCTGATTCTACTGGTGAAACTTTAGATAGAATTTTTTTGGCTTTAAAAGCTCAATTTGAAAACTTTAATTATAAAATTCATCAATGTTCTTTTACTAGAACAGAAAATCAAATTTTAAAAATATTAGATATTTGTAAAAAAAATAAAAACTCAATAATTTTATATACGATTGTTGATAGTAATTTAGCTAAACTATTAGTTCAAGAAAGCAATAAATTCAAAATTCCATGTTTTGGAGTATTAGGAGAATTAATTCTTAGTTTTTCAAAATTACTTAATCAAAAAGCATCACATATTCCTAGCGGGCAGCATGTTTTAAATGAAGAATATTATAATAGAATTGAAGCCATACAATTTACAATGAATCACGATGATGGAAATTTAATAAATGATATAGAAAAATCAGATATAATTTTATTAGGAGTTAGCAGAACAAGTAAAACACCAACATCTATTTATTTAGCAAACAAAGGTTTGAAAACATCTAATATTCCATTAGTTAATGAAAATTCAATACCAGAACTCTTAAAAAAAAAACCCAAAATAGCATGCGTTGTTGGATTAACTAGCGAAGCAGAAAGGTTACTAGATATAAGAAAAAATAGAATGAATATATTACAAGAAACAGACAATATAAATTATACAAATTTTGAAAATATTTCAAAAGAAATAGAAGATGCAAAAAAAACATTTAAAAAATATAAATGGCCTATAATAGATGTAACAAGAAAATCAGTAGAAGAAATAGCTGCATCAGTTATTAAAATTTATGAAATTTCAAAAGAAAATGTTTGACAAAATTATTCTTGCATCAAAAAGCCAAGTTAGAAAAAAAATTTTAGAAGAAAATGGAATTAATTGCATTGTTGAGCCATCTAATATAGATGAAGATTTAATTAAAGAAGGTTTGTTAAAAGAAAATGCAACTCCTAAATTAATTTCAAAAAATTTGGCAGAATTGAAAGCAAATAAAGTAAGTCAGAAAAAAAATGGAAATTTAGTATTAGGGGCTGACAGTGTTATCAATTTAAATGGAGAAATTATTTCAAAACCATTAAATAGAGATGAGGCTTTACTAATACTTAAAAAATTAAATGGTCAAAAACATCAATTAATTAGCTCTGTTTGTATATCAAAAAATGGTTCTATGATATGGAATTATACAGATATTGCAAATCTGACAATGAAACAAATGAGTGAAGATGAATTAAAATCATATTTAATAAAAATTAAGGACAAAGAATTATATGCTTACAATGTCTATCAAATTGAAGGTGAGGGAAGATCTTTATTTTCAAAAATAGAAGGGGATGAAAATACAATTATGGGGCTACCCATAAATCAAATAAAAGAATATTTAAATAATTTTAAATGAAAAAATACTTAGTTATAGGAAATCCAATAGAGCATTCTTTATCACCTAAACTGCATAATTATTGGATTAAAAAAAATAAGATTGATGCAGTTTATGATAAAAAATTAATTAACGAAGGTGATATAGAGGATTTAATTTTTCAAGTTAAAAAAGAAAACATTAGTGGAATAAATGTAACTGTTCCGTTTAAAAAAAAAGCCATTTCTTTTGTTGATGAGTTGACTTCTGAAGCTGACGAATCACAATCAATAAATACTATTTATAAAGAAAACGGTAAGGTAATTGGTCATAATACAGATATGGCAGGGTTTGAGCTTGGACTAAGGTATGCCAACTACGATGTTAAAGATAAAAAAATATTTATTTTAGGCGCTGGAGGAGTTGTCTCTTCTATGATTTTGGTTTTAAAAAAAATGGGAGCATCTAAAATTATTCTTAGTAATAGAACTATGAAAAAAGCAGAGGATTTAAAAAAATCTTTTTCGTACCTAGAAATAGTAGATTGGGGCAAAACTCCAGAATTTGATATGATTATTAATGCCACAAGTCTTGGACTAAAGAATAATGATGAAATAAAACTAAATTATACCGATATAGGAATTAATAAATTTTTTTATGATGTTATCTATAATCCAAAACAAACAATTTTTTTAAAAAGAGCTAAAATGTTCGGGAATAAAGCTGAAAATGGGAAAATGATGTTTTTATATCAAGCTCATCAGGCATTTACTATTTGGCATAAAATTATGCCAGAAATAGATGATGAAACTATTAAATTATTAGATTAATGATTAAAATTGGAATTATTGGGGACATAGGTTCTGGCAAAAGTTATGTTGCTAAACAATTTGGTTGTCCAGTTTTTGATGCAGATGCCGAGGTTGCTAAAATATATAAAAAAAATAAGATCTGCTTTAATAGGTTAAAAAGTAAACTCCCTAAATATATTTCTTCTTTTCCAATTAAAAAAAAAGAGCTTGGGAAAGCAATTATAGAAAATCAAAATAATTTAAAAAAAATTATAAAAATAGTTCATCCGCTTGTACGTACCAATATGAATAAATTTTTTAAAAAAAATAAGAAAAAAAAAATGGTAGTCTTAGACATTCCATTACTTTTGGAAAATAAAATTAATAAAAAAAATTATATTTTAGTTTTTGTTGATTCAAAAAAAAAAGAAATTCAAAAAAGACTAAAAAAAAGAACTAACTATAATTCAGAAATATTCAATAAATTGAAAAAAATTCAACTACCTTTAGAAATTAAAAAAAAAAAATCTAAATTTTTAATAAAAAATAATTTTAAAAGTTCTTCCGTTAGGAAAAATGTTAAGCTATTAAAAAGTAAAATATTAGAACAATGAAAGAAGTGGTATTAGATACAGAAACAACTGGTTTATCAGTTAAAGATGGACATAGAATAGTTGAGATAGGCTGTATAGAACTTGATAATTTAATACCAACATCAAAAAAATTTCATTGTTATTTAAATCCAGAAAGAAAAGTTTCTGAAAAAGCTTTTGAAGTTCATGGATATACTGATGAATTTTTATTAACAAAAAAAAAATTTAAAGAAATAGCTGATGATTTTATTAATTTTATTAATAATAAAAGATTAATAATACATAATGCTGAATTTGATTTATCACATTTGAATAATGAGCTTTTTTTATTAGGAAAAAATAAAATTGATAAAAAAAATGTTGTTGATACTCTTGAATTAGCTAGAGATAAATTTCCAGGATCTTCTATTAGTCTGGATGCGCTTTGTAAAAGATATAGAATAGATAATTCTAAAAGGACCAAACATACGGCTCTTGTCGATTGTGAACTTTTATATAAAGTTTATATTAATTTAATTGATCAGAAGGAACCAACATTAAATTTTCAAAATAATGAAAATGATAATTTAGACATTAATTTAATTAATGACAATTTATATTGTAAAAAAATAGTTGAAGTAACAATTGAAGAACTTGAGTTACACAAAAATTACCTTAAAAAAAATTTAAAAAAAAATTTTTTTTAATTAGATCCTTCTTCATATAACTTATTAAAATCAATTTCTTTACTAAATTTAACTTCTGGATAACCTGAATCATGAAGCATATTAAGAAATATTTTCTGCATATTAGAAGAAATTTTATTTTGAACATCGCATAGTATTATTTTTTTTAATTCATTTTCATTTTTAACTTTCTCATCAATTTTAACAATTGAAGTATATGTCATTTCGAAATGAGATTTTTTTTGGTTCAGTTCTTTATCTTCAAATTTTAAAGTTGTATTGACTTCAATAAGTTTATTTTTTAATGGTTTTGAAGCAATACTAATATCTAAATGATATTTAGATATAGTATCTTTAACAAAAATATAAGTTTGTACATCTGGTGTTTCACTCGATATATCTTTAACAAATTCTGTTAATATTTTAAAATTTTCCGTCATTATCTCCTTCTATATCTTCAGACTCACCATCAATAAAATCTTGTTTTTCTTTTACTTTTTTTGAATAGTTTTTGCTAACATTTTTTAAAAAAAGTTTCCTTGTTAGGGGAAAAATAATTAACAAACCAAATACATCCGTTGCAAAACCAGGCAGAATTAAAAGTAAAGCAGCAAAAGCAAGAGCTGCTCCTGAAACAATTTCATATATTGGCAATTCATTTTTTATTAATTGAGACATTCCAGATTTTAAAGTGTTAAATCCTTCATATCTTGCGTAAAGAACACCAATAAAAGCTGTCATAAAAATAAGTGAAATTGTTGGAAGTGCACCAATTTGAGATCCAATTTTAATAAATAAGTAAATTTCAATAATTGGTATAGAAATTATTAATATTAATAGTGTGTTCATTTGTGCGTAGTGTAATTTGCTAGTTGAAATAAAGCAACATAGTACATATTATTAACTTATGAATTATAGTTTTGAATATATTGATATAATACTTTTAGCAATGATAGCTGGTTTTATTTTTTTAAGATTAAGAGGAATATTAGGTAAAAGAACCGGTTTCGATGGAAAATTATCAACTGACTTTAATGAAGATTTTTCCAATGAAGTAGTTAAAAAAAAATTAGATAATCAAGTTTTTGATGAAAATGCACAAAAAGATTTTTTAAAAGGTGCAAAGATTGCC
>CACDCI010000023.1 GCA_902551215.1 uncultured Pelagibacteraceae bacterium
TTTAATAGAATCTGAAATTGATAACTCTGCAAATGAATATAACAAGGAATTAATTCTAAAACATGTTAAAAAATTAACATCTTAAATTTTCATATTCTTTTGTAATTTTATAATAGGTATCAAGCGAAAGATTTTGTGGTCTTAAATTTAAATTTACATTAAGTTTTTTTGCAATTTGATTTGGATTTTTAAATATTTGACTAAAAGGTTTTTTAATCATTTTTCTTCTTTGGTTAAAAAAAACTCGAGTAATCATTTCAAGGTTTTTAGAGTTTTTTATTTTATAAAATTTATTTTTTGGTGAAAAAATTAACAAAGTACTTTCGACCTTTGGTTTCGGAAAAAAACTGTTTCGACTAATATCCATAACTTTTTTAATGTCCAGTTTCCAATTAGATAAAATAGATAATCTTCCATAATTAGATGTGTTAATTTTAGAAATAATTCGATCTGCAACCTCTTTTTGAAACATTAAAATAAGCTTACTAAACCAGAAGTTTTTATTTGTGGATATTATCCATTTTGATAATATTTTAGTAGAAATATTATAAGGCAGATTACCAAAAACAATTAATTTTTGTTTTGAAATTAAATTTTCAGAAATTTTTAATACATCATCGTTAATAATATTTATTTTGCTCTTAAATTTTTCATTGAGAAATAATGATAATTCATTATCTTTTTCGACAACAAAAATTTTTTTTGGATTTTTTTTAACAAGATAATGTGTAAGATTTCCTGTCCCTGGTCCTATTTCTAAAATTTCCTTATTTTTATATATAGAGACGCTATTAACAATTTTTTGTAATATATTTTTATCAATTAAAAAATTTTGACCTAAACTTTTTTTGGGTTTAGTTAACACGGATTTTGTCAGCAAAGTTTATAGCCTCTTTAAAGCTTTTAGGATCAGATTTATTTTGACCTAACATTTGATTATTTGTACCATGATCTGGAGAAATTCTAATAAATGGTAATCCTAAAGTAATATTTATTGCATTAAATTCATAAAGAGTTTTAATTGGAGTTAATACTTGATCATGATACATGCCAATAATTACATCAAATTTTTTTATATTTTTTTTGATAAACAATGTGTCTGCAGCAAAAGGGCCTAAAATCTTAATTTTTTTTTTCGATAAAAATTTTATTGCAGGATAAATTATTTCTTTTTCTTCATTTTTGTCCTTTAAAGACTCACAGTGAGGATTTAAACCAGTAATGGCAATATTTGGTACTTTGTTCAAAAATTTTTTGTAAAATTTATTTATAGTAATTACTTGTTTAATTATTTTTTTTCTTGTTATTTTTTTAAAAATATTTCTTAATGGTAAATGAGTAGTAATAGGGCTTACCGAAAGATTCTTATTATATATAAGCATAACTTCTTTTCCTGAATGTCCAGTTTTAGATGAAACATATTCAGTAATACCAGGAAATTTCTTCTTCAAAAAATGTTTTTTAGAGATTGGCCCATTGATAAGTGCACATCCTTTTTTTTCTTTCATAAGTTTTAGCCCTAAATTGAAACATTGAGTAATATATTTGTTTGATTTCGTTGAAATTTTATCAAAAGTTTTATTGTAATTAAAATTTATATTTATGAGATTAATATTTTTATTATTAAGTGTATTTAAATTAGTAAACTTGTCATCGAATACTTTTATTTTAAAAGAATATTTTAATTTACGCATTTGCTTTAAGAGCAGATCATAAGAAGCAATAATCAAAATGGGAGATTTGCAATTTTTTATTTTTTTATTCTTTAAAGTTTTAAAAAAAATTTCTAAAAAAATACTATAAGGTTCTCCTGATACAATTATTATTGGCTTAATTTTCATATATTTCAGCGTTATTTTTTATTTTTTTAAAATGTATTGATGAAAATTGTCTTAGTTGTCTATTTTTTTCAAATTGAATCATTTTTTTTAATTCACGATTAAAATCTATTTCTACTTCATTTATTTTTTTTTTATCTATTTTTATTATGATTACTCCACCAGGAATAATAATTGGGTCTGTAAATTCACCAACATTTATTTTTGATAATTCATTATAGATTTTTTCTGAAATTTGATTTTTTTGAATCCATCCTAATGATCCTCCAAATTTCGCTGAATCAGAAATGCTGTGTATGTTTGCTGTATTTTCAAATCCTATTTCATTTATACTTTCTAATATTTTTTTATGTTTTTTTTCTAATGCTTTCTTGTTTTCAGCATTAAAAAGTATTTCTGATAATAAAAATACTTCTTGTTTGCTTAATTTAGATTTTTCTTCATTTAATTTTTTTTTTAATTTTTCCGTATCAATATTAACTTGCTCTTTGTATTTTTTAAATATTAATGAATTCCAAATAACTTCAATTTCAAATTTTTTTTCAACATCATCAATTGTAAGATCGTATTTTGACAAATAGTTCTTAAATTCGATTTTATTTTTTAAACCTAATTTTTCGTAATTTTTAATTACAATTTCATTTAAATATTCCGAATGTTGTCCTAGTTCGAAATATTTAAGAATTTCAATAGTTTTTATTTTTTCTCTAATTATTGATTCTTTTGCTATTTTTGTTTTTTGTTCTTCTGTTAATTTTTTTAAGCTTGGATTAAGTGCCTCTAAATATTTAGTCTCAATTTTCAGGTCATGACTCGTAATTATTTCGTTATTGATTTTTGCAATTATTGATGCATCATTCATTGAAAATGATGGAGTTAGAATTATTTTTAAAATAAACAAAGTTAATAATATTAATTTAAATGATTTCAACTTGTTCATTGTTTAGTGTTTGGTGAAGAAATTTTGCTGAATGGAACTATAGTTAGTGAGAAAAATAATTCTTCAGTAGGTTCTATGTCTCTATCTGTATAATAATCTTTATTATATTCAACTGCAGCAACAAGACAGTCATTTTTATATTCATATATTAAATTGTAGAACTCAGTTAAATTTGTTTTTTTATTTTTTCTCGTTTCAAATTTTAATTTATTGTTTTCATCAAAAGTGTATCCTATGTTATTTGCAAGATAACTATCAGAGCCCAATTCATTGTTTTCTTCTAAAAATTCAAACGAGGTGACAAAATTGTTAATAGTAATTGTTGATTTTGCAAAACTATAATTAGTTGAGTTTAAGTCATTATCTAATGAAAAATTATAGTTAAAATCAATATATTTGTTTGGATTAAATTTTAGCTCACCAACAATATCTGAAGATTTGTTTCCTAGCTTTGAGCTTGTAGGTAACCGTGAATCGCTAACATCTTTGAAGTTTGTTCCTAAATTTAAAGATAAAAGTTCATTATCATTTTTATTATTTAATATGTATTCACCTCCAATAGTTAATGACTGACCTCCTTCTATGGTATCATTTCCTGAAACTCTGTCTAAAGAAAATATATTATTATAATCTATTCTTCTGTCTAAATCAGTTAGTTTGCTAGATTTATTTGGGCTAATTCTAAATGATGCCTTTGGAGTAAAATAGCTATTAGTATTTTTTCCAACTTTTTTTAATGGAAGTGAAGAGTTAAATGAAAACGCAGCAAAGTTTTCTGAACTTAATTTATCTTTATAATTTGCGGATTTTTCTCCTTTTGTATTAACGTTTTTTAATAAAAATTTTAAGTTATTTGTGATCCCGTTTTTTAAAAAGAAAGGAATTGAATTATATTCAAAATTATTAACCAAGACAGATTCATATACATTTGTATCGAAATTTTTTTGAGATCCTGATGCTGTGAATTTCAAATCTCCTTTTAGATCTGTTTCAGTATTTATTGATTTTGAAATTGAAAAATCTGGATAAATATACTGATATCTATCACTTCTATCTTTAGTAAGATCTTCATACACCTCAAATCTTGTTTCTATACTAAAGTCTTCTTTACTTGCGCTAAAATCAAGAAACGAATTAAGAAGAGAAGAGCTGTTATTTATTGAAGACGTGATATTCTTATTTTTTAGATAAGTATCATTAGATGTTTGCTCAAAGTTTAACTCTATATCGGCATTTTCAAAAAAATTTGATTCCAAGTTCATTATTGTATTTGAAAAAAAGTGACTTTTGGTAGCGCTTTCAATTTTAGCCAGGCTAAAATCAGTGATGTGATTTGAATTTTTGTTAACTTGTCTATATTCGTTTTGTAACATTACATCATTGTTAAAATATATATTAGGTTTAAATGTAAAATCTTTGTTGTCTGAAATTACATGGTAATAAGGTATTTGAAATGAAACTCCTGAAGCAGAAGAATTTCCCATTTGTGGAATTAAAAATCCAGATTTTCTTTTTACAGTAGGATCAGGATGAAAGAATTTTGGAAAATAAAAAATAGGTTTATCATAAACTTGCAGCCATGCATTTTTATAATTTATAATTTGATTTTTCTTATCATGCTTAACTTCAGCTGCTTTGATTGTCCATGGAGGGCATTTTTTTTTATTTTTTTTACAAGTTGTAAAAATTCCACTTTTAATAATTGTTTCTTCTTTATTTGATAATGCATAATTTCCCTTTAGTCTTGGTTCATTTTCACTATTTCCAAAAACATCATTTCTAAAATTAATTTCAATATCTTTACCAACTACTTCTTTTGTTTTTATATTAACCATAGATTCTTTAAAACTATAGTTATTTTTTTCGCTGTCTAAAAGATTAATTTTTTTACTTTTAAAAATTTTATCTAAAACTGAATAAGTAAAATTTTCTGCGCTAAATTTATTTTCAAAATTATCTTTTAATGTTGCTACTTTTTCTGATTTAATGATGTTTTCTTTTTTTAAATAAATAATATCACTTGTGTTTATTAAATACTCACCATTAATATTGATGGCAGTGATACCCTTTGAAATAATTTTCTCTTTATTTTTGTAATAGGTTATATCTTCACCTGAAATTTTTATATTATTCTCTTGATCAATTATTTTAATATTGCCTCTTAATGAAAGAATTAATTTAATTTTGTCATAAGTAGATTCGTCAGCTGTAATTTCTATATTATTTTTGGTGGATATCTTAACGCCATTCTTCGCTTGAATTTTATTTCCATTATTGGTGATTTCTATAACTTCACTTTCAAAAATAAATTCCTCTGCTGCAACATTATGACAATTAATGTTGAGAAATAGATAGACAGCAAGAAAAAAAATAAATTTATTTTTCATTTATTCTTATTAATCCTATAGAAGATACAATAGTGAGCAAAATCATTGGCATCCAAATAGAAGCTACTACTGGTATTCTTTCACTTTTTCCTAATACACCTAGAAAGTAATGAATATAGTAAATTATTACAGACAGAAATATTCCAAAAATTAAATGAAATATTTTTGACTTATCATATTTTATATTCATCATAATTGTTGCTGATAAAATTGTCATAATCATTAAATATATTGGATAAGAAAAAATTTTTTGAATATGTGAACTGATCTCAGTCGTTGAGTAATTCATAGACTCATAATCCTTTTTAATTTTCCTTAGCTCAAACATATTTAAAGAGGAAAGATTTGAAAAAAGGCTATTTATTTTTTCATAGTTAAAATTTGTTGGAAATTCTAAATTACTTATTTCTTTTTTAAGATGATCATATTTAGAAATTATTGCATTATCAATTTTCCAATTATTATTAGTAATATTTGCTTCATTTCCATAAATAATTTGCAACAAGTTAAAGTTTTCATCAAACTGTAATATGTCCACATTGACTAGTTTATTTTTCTCAATCAGCTCAGCATTTATAATATTTATTTCTTTATTTATTTCGTCTTTTATCCAGATTCCATTTTCTGTAATTGCAGCCAAATATTTATTATCATCAGTATATTTGTTTTTTATTTCAAGATATAAAAACTTCATACTTGCAGAAGCATTATAAAATATAATTACAATAAGGATTCCTATTAATAACGTTGTAAAAGAAATTAACTTTAAGACTTTTGTATTATTTAAACCAAAATTTTTAAAAGCAATTAACTCATGTCTATCAGCTAATTTAATAAAGAAAAACTGAGTGCTTATCAAAAAAATAAATGGAAATATTTCATATAAAACTGAAGGCACATTTAATAGTGTTAATAAAAAAGGGATAATAAAACTAATTTCAATATCTTTAAAAAAAGAAATTTCTTCAAATATAGTCAAAACAAAAGTAAGACTAAAAAAAATGGCAAAAATTTTTCCAAAAGTACTTAAATAATTGTTAAGAATATATTGTTGATAGGTTTTAAGATAAAACATTTATTTTATAACCTCAGTTTATTGTTAAAAAATATACGCATTAAAATAAATAAAATAATTGGTGTTATAATAAAAATTAGATTATTTTTGTCACTAAGACCAGCATAACGTATGGAAACTTCTGATATGATTAAAAATATAACTCCAGTTATAAACAATTTAAATTTAAAGTTTGAATATTCATGGTTATTTTTTGATTTTAATATTAAAAAACATGCAATTAAAGCTAATAAAGGCAAATAGAAAGGCAAGTAAATTCTTTTAAGAAGTTCTTGCTTTATATTTTTTAGATAACCTTTTTCACAAACCATATTTTCTGAATATATAAATTTAATATTTTTATTTAATAAAGATTGAGCACAATTAAATAATTTGTGAGTTGATTGCTCTTGAATTTTTGGAAATGTAGTGCTTTTAGTAGAAAATTTATTTAAGTCAAATTCTGTTTTTTTAAAATCAAATATTGTTGTACGTCCTTTGTCACTTATATTGATTATTTTTCCATTGTTCAAAACTAAAAATTTATTTTTATTAGACTGAACAACCTTTCCTTTTTTTGCTACAATTATTTGGGAACTTGCATTTTTTAAGTTATCTTTCAATATTATGTTTCTTAGAGTTCCATCATCATCTTTTGAATTTGTAAAAATTGTTAAATCTTCAACTGTATCAATAAATTTTTTTTCTTTAATTAATGAAGGAAAAAAATCAATATTTGATGATCTAATATAAGACCTGGCTTTATTTTGAGTTTCAGGCACCACAAATGTTGTAAAAAAAATTTGTATTAGAAAGAAAAACAGAGAATATTTAAGTAGAGTATTTAAAAATTTTTTTTTATCAATTCCGTTTGACCAAAAAATTAATAACTGATTTTTTTCTTCATATTTTATAAGAATATAAAATATAGATATGAAAAACATAAATGGCAAAATTCTACTAAAAATTTTTGGTAAAATTAAAATTGTATAGAGAAAATAAACTTTAAAATTATGACCATCTTCTGAAACAAAATCTAGATAATTTACCGCTTGAATGATCCATATAATTAAAGAAATTGATATACTTGAGAGTATAAAAAAAAATGATATTTCTTTTAAAAAACTTTTAAAAATAATTTTTTCCATTGAAATTCGATGTTTTTTTACATATATACCATGCAACTTAAAGGATATATAATTATAGGTGTATTTTTAGGAACAAAATAAGAACATTATACAAATTATGTCATTTTACCTATACAAAACTAGGATTATCTTTCCTTATTCAATCAAAGTTTATATTTAAAAATTTATGACAGTTCAAATTTTCTACAAAAATAATGATAATTCAAATAATCAAGTTTTATTTGTTGAAGAAAACTACAATATAAACTCCATAAAAAAACACGTTTCAAGTGCTGACCTTTCTTACATTAAAGAAATATTAAAAAATAGTGATTTAAAAAAGAAAATATTAAGCTTGGATTTAAACTCCAAAAAAAAATTAATTTTAGTTTCTATTAAAAAGAAATTAGAGAGTTCTGATATAGAGAATCTTGGAGCTGAGTTTTATAATTACGTTAAGAGCAGAAATATAAATAAATTATCAATAATTTCTAATACCCTAAATTCTAGACCTGAAAAAGATTTTACTGGTCATTTTTTGCATGGTTTAAAATTGAAATCTTATGAATTTAATATTTATAAAACAAGAAAGGAAAAAAAAATAATTCTTATAAATGTAATTGGTAAAAAAAATAATTCAACAGTTGGAAATCACTTAAAATTTAAAGCATTAGAAGAAGGAACATTTTTTACAAGAGATCTAGTATCAGAACCTGGAAATATTTTACACCCAGATGAATATGCAAAAAGATTAGTTAAATTAAAAAAACATGGATTAAAAGTTACAATTTATAATAAAAAAAAATTAAAAAAATTAGGTTTAAATGCATTATTAGGGGTAGGCCAAGGAAGCATAAGAGGAAGTTATCTTGTAACTATTGAATGGAAAGGATCTAAATCAAAATCAAAACCTTTAAGTTTTGTTGGTAAAGGAGTTTGTTTTGATACAGGAGGCATATCTTTAAAACCTGCAAAATTTATGGAAGATATGACATATGATATGGCAGGATCAGCTGTAGTAGTTGGTTTGATGAAAAATTTTGCATTAAGAAAAGCAAAAATAAATGCCGTTGGAGTTGTGGGACTTGTTGAAAATATGCCAGGTGGAAATGCGCAAAGACCAGGCGATATAGTTAAATCATACAGTGGCAAAACTATAGAAGTTTTAAATACTGATGCAGAAGGAAGATTAGTTTTAGCAGATGCTTTAACTTTTACAGAAAAAAAATTCAAACCTCGACTAATCATAGATCTGGCTACATTAACAGGAGCTATAATTGTCAGTTTAGGATCTGAGTATGCAGGACTTTTTTCAAATGATGACAAACTTTCAAAACAGATTTTTGATGCTGGAGGAAAAGTTGGTGAAAAAGTATGGAGATTACCACTACATAAAAACTATGATAAACTTATGGATTCAAAAATTGCAGATATGCAAAATATAAATTATGTAGGAGGTGCTGGCTCAACTACAGCAGCACAATTTTTACAAAGATTTATAATTAATAAAACACCCTGGGCTCATCTTGATATAGCTGGAATGGCTTTTTCTAAATATGGGGGGGCTTTAAATCCAAGCGGTGCTACAGGTTATGGTGTAAGATTATTAAATAAATTTGTAGAGGATAACTATGAGTAATATTGAACACACACTATCAATTATTAAACCAGATGCAGTCGAAAGAAAATTAGAAAATGAAATTAAAGAGATGTTTAAGAACACAGGATTTAATATTCTTAAAGAAAAAAAAATACATATAACAAAATCAGAAGCAGAAGAGTTTTATAAGGTTCATGAAACAAAGCCGTTTTATAATGATTTATGTGCATATTTATCATCTGGACCAATTGTAGTTATGATACTTGAGCATGAGCATGCTGTATTACGAAATAGAGATTTAATGGGAGCAACCAACCCAAAAGATGCCGAAGAAGGAACAATAAGAAAAAAATATGGAATTTCTATAGATAAGAATTCTGTGCACGGTTCTGACAGCGTAGAAAATGCAAAAATAGAAATTGATTTTTTCTTTAAAGATTAATTGTAAATTTTTTTTATAGCAGCTGGATAAATCAAGTGTTCCTTTTTTAGAACTTTTTTTGCTAGTGAAATAACTGTATCGTTTTTTTTAATTTTAATTTTTTTTTGCATAATTATTTTACCTGAATCAATTTTTGCTGTTACAAAATGTACTGAGCAACCAGCATACTTATCATTATTTTCAATAGCTTTTTTATGTGTATTTAATCCTTTGTATTTTGGAAGTAAGGATGGATGAATATTAATAATTTTTCCTTTAAATTTGTTGATAAAATTTCTTGATAAAATTTTCATAAATCCAGCAAGGCAAATTAAATTTATATTTTTTTTAAGTAAAATTTTATAAATATTCTTTTCAGCTATTTTTTTATTTTTAAACAAAATTACTTTTTTTTGAATATTATATTTTTTAGAATATTTTAAACCTTTAGCATAATTTGTATTTGAAATAATTAAATTTATTGAAATTGGAGAAATTTTTTTTTTAGAAAATTTTATTAGATTTTCTAAATTGCTTCCTTTACCAGAAATAAAAACAGCGGTTTTAATCTTTTTAAGACCAATTAATTTTTTCATTCATCTTAATTTTGTTTTTACCTGAAATAATTTTTCCTATAACATATGGTTTGTATTCACTAGAAAAAATTTTTTTAACTTTATCTAAATTTTTAGGATCAATTATAAGACAAAATCCGACACCACAATTAAATGTTCTTAACATTTCTTTATCTGTAATATTATTTTCTTTAAGCCAACTAAATATTTTTTTAACTTTTATTTTGTTTAAACTAATATTGGCAGTTAATCTATCAGGAATAATTCTTTTAATATTATCACTAATTCCACCCCCCGGTTATATTGGCACAACCGTTTATAAGATTTTTTTTGATTAAACTCAAAACTTCTTTAACATAAATTTTAGTTGGTTTTAAAAGTTCTCTTTTAAGAAACTTTGTTTTTTTTAAGTTAATTTTTTTTTTATTAATTATGTCTCTAATTAAAGAAAATCCATTTGAATGAACACCACTAGACGGAATTGCTAAAATTAAATTATTTTTTACAATTTTTTTTTTATTTAAGATTTTTTTTTCATCCACTAACCCTACAGAAAATCCAGCTATATCAAATTTACCTTTTTCATAAGTCCCTGGCATTTCAGCGGTTTCACCCCCAACTAATTCACAGTCAGATATTTCACAACCTTTGATGATTCCTTTGATAATAGATTTAAGTTTTTTTAAATCTATTTTATTTATTGAAATATAATCTAAAAATAATAACGGTTTCGCACCTTGGACAATAAGATCATTTACACACATTGCTACCAGATCAATACCAATGCTATCATATTTATTTAATTTATTAGCTATTTCAATTTTTGTACCCACACCATCAGTGCTTGCTACGATTTTTGGCTTTTTAAAATTTTTTGGTATATCTGAAATTGAGCCAAAACCACCAATATTTTTAAACTTTTTATTGCCTTTATTTTTTGATGAAATATTGGATATAAATTTAACAAAATTATCAGCAGCATTTATATTTACGCCACTTTTTTCATATGTAAACTTATGTTTTTTCATTAGTATAAAACATGCAAATTAAAAAAAAAATTAACAACTTGAATAAACTATATATAATTTTTTTTTACTCCGTTCTATTTATAAATATTATTTTTGTTACTTCTTTAAGTGCAAATTCTTTTAAAATAACTAATCTTGAGATT
>CACDCI010000024.1 GCA_902551215.1 uncultured Pelagibacteraceae bacterium
AAGAAGCTTTAGCAGAAGCACAGGTAGAAAAAGCAAAAGCTGATAAGGAAATAAAATTAAAAAAACAAGCATTACAAGCTGAAAAAGAAAAACTCAAGAAAGATGCAAAAAAAGAAGCTTTAGCAGAAGTAGAAGCAGAAAAAGCAAAAGCTGATAAAGAAAAAAATAAAATAAAACAAGATTATGAAAAAAAATTACAAACTAAAGAAAAAGAACATGCACTAGACATGAAAAGGGTCAAGGAAAAACAAAAAATAGCCTTTGATATTGCGAGCCAAACTGCAGTTGAAAAAAAGGGTGAAGCCCAAGAAGAATTATTAGAAGATTTTTTAAAAGATAAATTCCCTTATGACAAAATAGAACCTGTAAAAAAAGGAAAGAGAGGTGGTGATTTAATTCAAACAGTAATAGACAAAAAAAATAATCAAACAGGAAAAATTCTTCATGAAAGAAAAGAAGTTTTAAAATTTGATGAACAGTGGGTTGATAAGTTACTCAAAGATATGTCATCCATTGATGCTACCCAAGGTATTATTTTTACCAAATCAATGCCAAAAAAATCTAATGGTTTGTGGCAAGAAAGAGAAGGAGGGAGAATTATTATTTGTGGAGAAGATTATTTACTTTTAGAACTTGCAGTTTCTCTAAGAAGAAAAATAATTTTACAAGAATTTTTTCATAAATCAGAAAAAAATAGTGGAGGCGGAAGTTTAAAGCCACTAGCAGATTTTTTAAGCAGCAATGAATTTAAATTAGAGTATAGAAAAGCATTTAAAAATCTTAAATCTGAATTTAATCAAATTGAAAAAGATGAAAGAAGTTTTAGCAATCAAATAATACAAAGAAAGAAAAATTATGAAGATAAAAAAACTATAATGAATAATATTTTGCCAAAAATTATTATGAAAGCAAACCTACCTGATTTTTTAGAAGGCATAGACGAAGATAATTTACTTGAATAATTAAATAATAAAATTATGAAATGGAATAATAAATTTAATTATCCAAAATCATCTAGGTCTATTGAAGATGGTTTGAGAAAATATTTATTTGGTGAAGAGAAATTGCCAAGTGTTACTTCTATTTTGCAAGCAACCAAATCAGATGAGGACAAAGCGGCATTAGAAAATTGGAAACAACGTGTTGGAGCTCAACAAGCAAATAAAATTAAGATAGAAGCTTCTAATAGAGGAACTTCAATGCATTCCTATATTGAAGATTTTTTAAGAGGAAGAATTAATGAAAGTTTTTTTGAAAGTAATGAACAGTATAAAAATATGGCTAAAGAAATAATAGATAAAGGTATCAAAGGAAAATTAGAAGAAATTTATGGAATGGAAACTACTTTATATTATCCCGAAAAATACGCAGGAACGGCAGACATGGTCTGTGTTTACCAAGGACAAGAAGCAATTATAGATTTTAAACAAGCAAATAAACCTAAAAAAGTTGATTATATTCAAGATTATTTTTTACAATTAGGCGCATATACTTTAGCACATAATGTTGTTTACAAAACCAATATTACTTCTGGAGTAATATTATTATGTACTGTAGATAATTTATTTCAGGATTTTAAAATTCAAGGGGTAGAATTGTTAATGTATCAAAATTTGTTTTTGGGAAGAGTAAAGAAATTTAATGAAATTATAAATAAATGAATTTAGCAATTTGGGATATAGAATCAAGTTCAGCCGCAACAGACTGGGCCAGCATAATTGAAATTGGTGGTGTGTTAGTTGATGAAAATTTTAAAGAAAAAGACAGGTTTAATTTAAGATGTAGATTGCCCGAAGGCGAGATTCCTCAGGCAATGGCTCTAATTGTTAACAAGACAACTATTGATCAATTAACAAAAACTAATTTAAGTCATTATCAAATGCTTAGTGAAATAGAGCGAATTTTTACTCATTGGGGAAAGAAATGGGGACCTACAATTTTTCTTGGTTGGAGCAACATTGGATTTGATGATGAAATGCTTCGGAAGGAATTTTTTAAAGGGATTAGGTATCCTTATATTACAAATGCGTCACCCAACAAAAGACATGATGGCATTAATATTGCAAGAGGTGCTTACGCTATAGATCCAAATGTATTGGAAACAGAGATTAATGAGAAAAATAACCCGGTATTTAAACTTGAATCCTTAAGTCGGATGAATGGATTTGATTCTAGTGATGCTCACTCCGCTTTTTTTGACGCAACATTAACAATGAAAATATTAAAATTAATAAAAAAAAAGCAACCAAATAACTGGGATATGTTTTTAAGAACAGCAAGTAAAGCGGAAACCGAAACAATATTTCAGAAAGAGAGCATTATAACTTTAAATGAATATTTTTATGGAAAATCTAGATTGTATTTATGCGCCCCTTTGCATCCGAAACATTGTATTCATCCCATTTATAAATGGGGTCAGGCAGTAGATCTCAGAGTTGATGTCGAACCATTACTCAAAATGTCAATCAATGAATTAAAAATTGAGATGAAAAAAACACCTAAATTTTTAAGAACAATTAGATCTAATAAAGCGCCAATAATTGTTGATGCTGCTTATGGAATGAAGGTAGAACCATATAATGCTATTGATCCAGGCTTAATTAAACAAAGAGCTCAACTAGTAAGAAACAATGAGAAATTTTCTCAGAATGTTCTAACAGCATTAAGAGAGATTGCGGAAGAAAAAGAGCAATCAAAATCTCAGGAGCAAATTTACGCTGAGGAGAGCATTTATACTAAATTTACATCGAATAAAGATACCGCCCTATTTCCTGCATGGCATGCCGCTCCTTGGAAGGAAAAACTTAACTTGTTAGATAAATTTGATGACGAGAGACTAGTATCTTTTGGAAAAAAAATAATTTTTCAAGAAGCGCCAGAAGTATTACCTCCAGATATTTTTAAAACAATTCAACGTGGAATAGCAAAACGAATTTTAAGTACAAACAAAGAAAAATGGTGGACAATTTCAACCTGTTTTACAGAAATTGATACTTTAAGAGACAAATATTCAGATCAAAACGATGAAGAAAAACTAAAATTCTTAGATGAACTTAACGAATATATAATGTTAGTACAAAAAAAATATGAAAATGTTTAATATTAATACAGCATTAGTTTTATGCGCAGGTTATGGCAAAAGATTAAACCCATTAACTTTAAAGAATCCAAAACCACTTTTAAAATTAAATGATTTAATATTACTAGAAAATACAATTAATTTAATAAAGAAACTAGGCATTAATGATATTAAATTGAATACTTTTTATTTAAAAGATCAGATAAAAATTTTTATTGAGCAAAAAAATTTTGATGTAAAAATAGAAATCATTGAAGATGGAGATAAAATTTTGGATACTGGTGGTGGAATCCTTAATATGACTAATTCATTAAATGAGGAAGATTTTTTAGTTTTTAATCCAGACACAGTATGGAGTATTGATTATTTAAATTGCATTAAAGAAATGGAAAATTTTTATTTTTCAAAAAAAATTCAAAATATTTTAATGGTTGTAAACAAAGATTTAAGCTTTGATAAAAAACTTAAAGGAGATTTTAATTTAGAAAAAAATTTGCTTAGCAAAGGAGATAACAATCAATACATTTATACTGGATGTCAAATTTTAAATAGAAACTTATTAAAAAATATTAATAAAAAAGTTTTTTCAATTAATGAAATATGGAATGAATTAGTTGCAGAAAATAATTTATTTGGTTTTGAGAGTACAAATAAATTTAAACATGTTACAGATCTAGATATTTATAATAAGTTGTTAAAAAGCAATTAAATCTTTTGCTCTTTCTTGATCTAAATAATTACATTTTGTAATTTCATTTTTTGAATTGAAAGTAATCATCAGTGGATTTCCGGTAGGAATTTCAAGTAGAGGTATTTTTTTTTCATCCAAATTAAATAAAAATTTACATATGGCTCTTATTGAATTGCCATGAGCTGATACAAGTATATTTTTATTATCTTTTAGTTTGCTTTGAATTTCTTTTTTAAAATAAGGTAATACCCTTTCATATGTATCTTTAAGAGATTCTGTATCAGGTATATTTTCTGGAGGAATACTTTTATAAATTTCAATATTTATTGGATGGTAAGGACTGTTTCTATTTAATTTATCCGGCCTTTTCTCAAAAGATCTACGAAACTTGTGAACAGTTTCTTCACCTAATTTTTTTTTCATTTCATCTTTATTTAGTCCTGTTAGTGCTCCGTAATGTCGTTCATTTAATTGCCAAGCTTTAATTGTATCAATGTCTTTAATTCTTAAAGTATTAAGTATTAATTTAAGAGTATTTATTGCTCTTTTTTGATAAGAGGTAAAAAAATAATCTATTTTAAGTTTTTGTTCTTTAATAAGTTCAGCTGATTTACATGCTTCAAGTTTACCTTTTGGAGCCAAATCCACATCTACCCATCCGGTAAATCTATTTTCCAGATTCCATTCGCTCTGTCCGTGTCTTACTAATATCAAATGACTCATATATAAATTTTAAGTATAAAATAATTATGCCAAAGACAAAAATATTATTTCATATTCTTAATGTTATTCTCATTAGTTTATACATTTATCCTGGAAGTATACTAGGCTATTTGCTTTATAGAGATTTTAGCAAACAACCAAATTTAACCGGTAATTTTTTTGAAATATCATCAAATCATGTTTATGCATTCTTTTTACTATCTATATTAGGTTTTCTTGCATACTATAAAGTTAATAAAATTTTTATTATTAATTATTTAATTTTTATTGCAATAATTCTTGAACTTTTACATTTAATTATTCCAAACAGAGGATTTCAATTTGGAGACTTGTTTGGTAATATAGTAGGAGTTTTATTGTCAATTATAATGATAAAAATATTCAGTTTTTGGAGAAAAAAATGAGCACTTTTGATGACAGAGAAAAAAGTTTCGAAAAAAAATTTGCACATGATGAAGAACTGCAATTTAAAATTAATGCACGAAAAAATAAATATCTAGGCCAGTGGGTTTCTCAAATTTTAGGTCACGATCCTGAAAAGGAAAAAGAATATATACAATCAGTTATAAAAGCTGATTTTGAAGAAGCAGGAGATGATGATGTTTTTAGAAAATTAAAAGCAGACTTGGCAGACCATAATATTTCTGATGAAGATTTAAGAAAAAAAATGAATGAGCTTGATGAAAAAGCAAAATCAGAATTTCAGTAGTTTTCTAGTATTTTTATTTTTTTTAATTTCAGCCTGTTCTTCAGTTCCAAAAAATACTGCTGATGGTTGTTCAATATTTTCTGAAAGATACCTCTGGTATAAACATGCAAAAAAAGTTGAAAAGAAATGGGGAACGCCAGTTTATATACAAATTGCATTTATTAAAATGGAATCTGACTTTCACTGGCTAGCTAAACCACCTAGACAAAAAATTTTTAAAATAATTCCATATAAAAGACCATCAAGTTCTTTAGGATATTCTCAGGCAGTCAAAGGAACCTGGGAACAGTATAAGAAAGAAACTAATAACAAATTAGCAACCAGAGTAAGATTTAAAGATAGTGTAGATTTTATAGGTTGGTATACAAATAAAACTAAAGAAATTAACAAGATATCTCTTACAGATGTTTATCACCAGTATCTAAATTATTATTTAGGTTGGGGTAATTATAAAAACAAAAAATATAAGACAGATCAAAAAGCAATTTTATTAGCCAAAAAAGTACAACGACAAGGTGATAAGTATAGGCTGCAGTTAAAAAAATGTCAGAAAAAACTTAATAGAAAAAAATATATTATTTATTAACGTAACTGTTTTTTAAGCTCTATATCAACAGCATCAATTCTTTTTGTATTTTTTGCTAATGCTAAATACATTGTTGGAGTTACATATAGTGTAAAAAATGTTGAAATTATCATTCCACCTAATATTGTTGCACCAACAGCAAGCCTAGATCCCTCACCAGCCCCAGGTCCAATATTTCCAACAACTAAAGGCATCATTGCAATCATGGTGCTTAGAGATGTCATTATAATAGGTCTAAATCTAAGTTCACATGCTTCTTTAACTGAGCTTTCAATATTTTTTCCAGTTAACCTGAGCTGGTTAATGTAGTCGACAATTAGGATAGAATTTTTAGTGCTAATTCCAATAAGAATAACGAGTGCAATTTGAGAAAAAATATTTATAGAAGTATTTAATAATAAAATAAACACCAACCCTCCAAATACAGCTAACGGAACTGTAAGAATTATTATAAATGGATGTATAAATGAATTAAAAGTTGCTGCCATTACCAGGTAGGCTGTTAACAGAGCTAATGCAAAAATAATATACAATTCATTACTAGTTTCCTTTAATTCTTCTGATTTTCCCTTCCATGTAATTTGTTTTTCAGGTGCAACTTCAGACATAGTCTTTTCTAAGTATTTAATTGCTTCAGATAAGGTGTAATTTTCACTTATATTAGCGGATATAGTAACTGCTCTTTGTCTATTATATCTTGCTAATTTATTTGCCGACCCCTCTTCTTTAAAATTAACTAAATTTGTTAATGAAATTAATTTTTTAGTAGTTTCTGATCTGACAAAAATTTTACTCAGACCTTCTTTATCTTTTCTATCTTTTAAATATTGTTGAAGAATAATTGGATATTCTTTTCCTAATTTGTTAAATTTTGTAACTGTTTTGCCTCCATAAAGACTTTCAAGGGTTTCTCCAATTGATTGGGTAGAGATACCTAAATCTTTTACTTTATTTTTATTTATAATTAATTTTATCTCAGGTTTATTTCTTGAATAATCAGATTCTATTCTAGATAAATTTTTATTTTTTCTTAACATTTCGATTACTTTTGATTGGACTCTTTCTAATTCCTCGTAAGTATTTCCTAATATAACCATTTGGACTGGTTTATTATAATTGGACACCCTTATTGATTGAGGAGATATTGGAAATGCTACTGTTTGAGGAACGGTTACTATTTTTCCTATTGCTTGCCTCATAATTGTTTGAGAATTTTGTTTTCTATTTTTCCATTTATCTAAAAGTGCAATAATCAAAAAGCTATTTTCAGATCCAAATCCAGGAACTATCATCAAAAGCTTATTGTACGTGCTATCATCAGTTTGCAGGAGTGGTATAAGTCTTTTTTCCACATCTTCAGCTCTTTCTCGAGTATATTGAAAGGAACTTCCTTCATCTGTAAAACCTATAACCAAATATACTCCTCTGTCTTCTAATGGCAGAAGTTCTTTTTTTCCATAATTATATAATAATCCTGACGCTATAACCATTAAGATTATAAATGTGATTATAGTTTTTTGTTTGTTTAGCCAAAATTTTAAAGTGTCACTATAAAAATTTAAAAAACCTATAAAAAATTTATCAAACTTGACTACAAAAAAATTTGTCTTTGTTTTTTTATTTAAAAATTTACTTCCAAGCATTGGTGATAAAGTAAGCGCAACAAAAGACGAAACAAGAATTGCAAAAGAAAGAGCAATAGCTGTTTCTTTAAATAAAGTTCCAGCTATACCTTCTATAAAAATAAGTGGCAAAAAAACTGCAATTAAAATTAGCGTTGTAGCAACAATTGCAAAAGTTATCTGTTTTGATCCCTTGTAAGCAGCAACTAAAGGAGTTTCTCCATTTTCTATTCTTCTATAAATTGCATCAGTCATGATTACAGAATCATCGGTAATTATGCCTATTGCGAGAATAAAACTTAATAAAACAAATATGTTTATTGATAACCCAAACAAATAAATTCCTAGAAAAGTTGCAATTAAAGATACTGGCAAAGCAACAGCAGGCACAATCACTGCTTTAAGATTGCCGAGAAATAAATAAATAATTGCAACAACTAAAACAAAAGCAATAATTAAAGTTTTATATACTTCGTTAATTGCAGCCCCAATATATGTGGCTCTATTAAAGGCTATTTCTAGATTTAGCCCCTCCGGTAAATTTTTTTTTACTTCTTTAATTTTTTTTTTAATTTCATTAGAAAGTTCTACAGTTGATGCTCCACTTCTAGCATAAATACCAATTCCTACTGTTTCTAGGTTTAATGCATCCTTACTTTGTGTTCTAAATAATGCTTTTTCAGATACCGGACCAAATTCAATGTTAGCAATATCTGCAAGTCTGACTAAATTATCTTTACCTTTTTTTATTGGTAATTGTTTGAGTTTTTCTAAATCATTATAAGATTTATCAAGATTAATTGTTAAATCTATGTTGTTTGATTCTAATGTACCAGCCGGCAAACTTACATTTTCATTTCTAATAGCATTTTCAACCTCCTGAATTGTGAGATTGTTAGCTGCTAACTTAATTGGATCAATCCAAACTCTAACTGATAATTCGCGTAATCCACCAACTCTTATTCGTCCAACATTTTTAACGCTAGAAAATTGATCTACCAAGTATCTTTCAGCATAATCACCAAGTTCTAAATCAGTCCAAGTAGATGACGATAGTGCCAACCACATTGTGGTAGTAAAGCCTGCTGCTTGTTTAAGTATTTGAGGAGGCTCAGATTCGCTAGGCAAATTTTTTACAACTCTGGCAACTCTTTCTCTAATATCATTTGCCGCATTATCTAAATCAATACTAGTATCAAACTCAATATTTATAGTACTTTTTCCATTTTCAGATTTTGAATCAATATTTTTAACTCCTTCAGCACCACCGATTACATCTTCAATTACTTGTGTAACTTCTTCATCAATTATTGGCGCAGATGCTGATTTGTATTCAACTTTGATCTGCACAACGGGTGGCTGTAGACCTGAAGGAAGTTCTCTTACTGGTAATTGCCAAAAAACAAAAATTCCAAATAATACTAAAATTAAAGACATTACCCATGCAACCACAGGTCTTCTTATACTAACATCAGTTATATACATTGTTTATTTTTTTATTGGTTTTATTTTACTTCTCGGTATGACTTTTTTTAGACCTTCTGCTACAACTAAATCTCCAAGTTCTAAACCTGAAATAACTTCAACATTTCCATTGTTTCTTGATCTAAACTTAATTTCAGTTCTATTTGCGATATTATCCTTAGACACTTTATATACGTAAGCTTTATTTCCCTCTAACAAGATGCTCGTGTCTGGTATACTAAGAGAATTTCTTTGATTATATTTAACTGTTACTTCTAAAAGAGATCCAGGAACTAATTCAAAATTTTCATTTTCAATCTTAATCCTTGTTAAAAGGCTTCTTGTTTCAGCATTGATTCTACTTGAAACGTCATCTACTTCCCCGTTATAAATTTTATTTTTATACCCTGAAAAACTTGCTTCTACAGGCAATCCTTTTTTTATTGAAGCTGCAAAAGTTTCTGGAATTTTAAGATCACAATAAATTATTGAGGTGTCATCTAAAGTTATTATTATCGAGTTTTCAGACCCCAGAGCATCTTCAGAAAGACCTCTTTTTCCAACTATTCCATCAAAAGTAGCCACAATAGTTCTTTCTTTAAGTTTAACAATTGCATCTCCTTCTTTTGCATATTCCTTAAGTTTTAAATCAGAAATCAACTCATTTTTTTTAATTCTAAATGATTGAGTTTTTTTTGGAATAGCTGTGCCATAACTTTCAATTTTTTCATAAAATTTATTATTAACTACTTCAGTTACTATAATTCCAGGAGGAGGTCGTTTGCTAAATTTTTTTTGAAAATGTTTTCCAATCATTGTTCTTCCAACGATGATTGCAGCAATTATAATAAAGATAATTATTATTATTGAAGTTATTTTTGTAGATCTTTTCATTTTAATTATTTCAATTTGCCGTATTCTGCCCAAGAGCCATCATAAATTGTAGGAATGTATTTATCATTAATTAAAGAATAAGCCAGACTTAAAACAGTAGCTGTAATTCCTGATCCACACGAAAATACTAAATTAATTGGTAGTTTTTTGCACTGTAAGGCTTCTTCAAATTTTATCAAAAGCTGCTCCTTATTTTTAAAAGTGTGATCCTCATTAATACATTCTTTAAATGGCAAACAAATCGAGTTTGGAATAGAGCCACTTTTTAAATCTTTTCGTGGTTCAGGTTCTTTTCCTTCAAATCTACCTCTACTTCTTGCATCAACGACTATAAATTCTTTTTTAATAATATTTTCATCAATTTGTTTTTTATTTTTTACAAGAACAGTATTTTCATTAATTTGGTAGCCATCTATTTGTTCCATTTTTTCTTTCTTTTGTGTTGTGGGTTTTTCTTCTTTTAGCCATTTTATAAAACCACCATCTAATACTGAAACTTTTTTATGCCCAAAGTATTTTAGAGAAAACCATAATCTACACGAACTGTAAACATCGCTACAATCATAAACAACTATATGATCAGTATTTTTAATTCCAAATGACCAAAGCATCCTGGTCCAGTAATCCGAATTAGAAAGCATATGAGGCAAAGGAGAGTCTTTATCACTATGTTCTTCAATATCAAAAAAAAATGCTCCTGGTATGTGTTTGTCTAAATATTCTTTTTTAGGATTTCTTTTTGAATTTGGCATATGCCAACTAGCATCAAAAATTTTAACATTTTTTAAGTTATTATTGAGCCATTCAGTTGAAACTAAATTCATTTCAGTGTTTTTTTTTAAAGTATTTTTGATGATATTCTTCGGCTTTACAATAATTTTTTTCTTTAGATATTTTTGTAACAACTTTACCATTTAGCTTTTGATTAATTTTATTTAAGATTTTTTCAGCAATTTCTTTTTGAGAGCTGTTACAATAAAATATTTCACTTCTGTATTGGGTTCCAATATCCGGACCTTGCTTGTTAAGTGTAGTTGGATCATGTATTTTAAAAAAATAATTTAATATATCTTCGTAAGATACCTTTGAACTATCAA
>CACDCI010000025.1 GCA_902551215.1 uncultured Pelagibacteraceae bacterium
TGATAAATTTAATATTCCAATTATTTCATTTATAGATACTCCAGGAGCATATCCTGGTGTTGGAGCAGAGGAAAGAGGTCAAGCAGAAGCAATAGCAAAATCTATAGAATGCTGCATGGAGCTAAAGGTTCCAACTATATCAGTAGTAATTGGAGAAGGTGGATCTGGAGGAGCAATAGCTCTAGCATCATCTAACAAGGTTCTTATGCTTCAAAATGCCATTTACTCAGTGATTTCTCCTGAGGGATGTGCCACAATACTTTGGAGAGATCCAAAAAAAACATTAGAAGCCGCACAAGCAATGAAACTTTCCTCAAAAGACCTATTAGATTTAAAAGTAATTGATGAAATTATATCCGAGCCATTAGGTGGGGCGCATAGAGATAAAGATTTAATTTTAGAGAATGTTAAAAATTCTATCACAAATAATTTAAATGATTTTAGTTTGATGAGTAAAGATGAAGTTTTAAATCATAGGAAAAATAAATTTCTGTCTATTGGTAGAAGCAAAGGTTTTATTAGTGAAACTCAAACTGACGATTCATTACATATGAAACAAAACTTTTTAGATATTTTAAAAATTAAAATTATTAAAAATAAAAATCAATTAATAATTATGACCATTGTATTAATGCTAGTAGTATTTATTTTTTTAAAATTATAACGCACCGCAGCAATATTTATATTTTTTTCCAGATCCACAAAAACAGGGTTCGTTTCTTCTCATTTTTTTACCAGCCAAGTTTGGTATGTTTTTTATTGGTTTATTTTTTTCATCTGGTTTTTGAACTGGTTTTTCAACAACAGCAAGATTAATCAAAATAGTAACTAAGTCTGTTTTTAATTTATTTAGTAAATTTTCAAATAAATTAAATGCTTCTTTTTTATACTCTACTAATGGATCTCGCTGTGCATATCCACGAAGACTCACTACTTGACGTAAATTTTCAAGATATTGAATGTGAGACTTCCAGTTTAAGTCTATAGTCTGCAATAATATTCTTTTTTCAATTTCTTGTGATTGATCCTCACCTAAGTATTTTATTCTTTCATTTCTTTTCTCTATAAATTTTTTTTCAATTTTTTCTTTGAATTCATCATTTTTTGATTGAATTAGAATTTCAATTTCATTTTCATTAAAGCTTTTACCTAATATAGATTTTAATTGCTTATTAAATTCATTATTTTTATGCCAATTATCTATTTTTTTTTGTAATTTTTCTCTTTTTTCTAATAGTTCTTTATTTTTAGGTGCTAACTGGTGAACAATATTACTAAATCCTTTCCAAAAATTTTCTTTTTTAATTTTTGTTCCAGGTATCAATTCTTTATTTACAAAATTTAACAATTTTTTTGAAATGGATAGATTATTAATTTTAATGTATTTTTCTTTCATATTAACCCAATTACCCCATCTGTCTTTTTACCTGAGAGATTTACTCCTTCGGTGAGATTTAATCTTCTTTCCAGAGTTAATATGTTTAAGGTCCTTTTGCCTGAAAGTTTCCGGGGTGGTTGCTTCTTCGGCGCTACAATAAAGTAGTCTCTTCCTTAAAAATAAACTTTATTTATTTTATTATGTTAAATGATAATAATCTAACTAATATTTAACATTTTATTGCCTTTTTTTGTTATTAATTAAAGATTAATTTTATTAAAAAATGAAAAATTATCTAAATTTCGAAAATGATATTAAAGATTTAGAATCTGAATTAGAAAAGTTAAAAGATCCATATAATCAAGAGGGTCTTTCAGAAGTTAACACGGACAAAATTTCAAAAATACAATCCGAAATAGATGAGAAACTAAAGGAAGTTTATTCAAACCTTAATCCTTGGCAAACAACGCAGGTAGCGAGACACGAAGATCGTCCAAAATCTAAATTTTTTATTGAAAATTTGTTTGATGATTTTATTCCATTGTCGGGTGATAGATTTTATGGAGAAGATAAATCAGTATTAACAGGTTTTGCAAAATTTAATGGAAATTCAGTTTTAGTGATTGGTCAAGAAAAAGGTGAAGATCTTGATTCTAGAATAGAAAGAAATTTTGGAATGATGAGGCCTGAGGGTTATAGAAAAACTATAAGACTGATGAAGCTTGCTGATAAATTTAATATTCCAATTATTTCATTTATAGATACTCCAGGAGCATATCCTGGTGTTGGAGCAGAGGAAAGAGGTCAAGCAGAAGCAATAGCAAAATCTATAGAATGCTGCATGGAGCTAAAGGTTCCAACTATATCAGTAGTAATTGGAGAAGGTGGATCTGGAGGAGCAATAGCTCTAGCATCATCTAACAAGGTTCTTATGCTTCAAAATGCCATTTACTCAGTGATTTCTCCTGAGGGATGTGCCACAATACTTTGGAGAGATCCAAAAAAAACATTAGAAGCCGCACAAGCAATGAAACTTTCCTCAAAAGACCTATTAGATTTAAAAGTAATTGATGAAATTATATCCGAGCCATTAGGTGGGGCGCATAGAGATAAAGATTTAATTTTAGAGAATGTTAAAAATTCTATCACAAATAATTTAAATGATTTTAGTTTGATGAGTAAAGATGAAGTTTTAAATCATAGGAAAAATAAATTTCTGTCTATTGGTAGAAGCAAAGGTTTTATTAGTGAAACTCAAACTGACGATTCATTACATATGAAACAAAACTTTTTAGATATTTTAAAAATTAAAATTATTAAAAATAAAAATCAATTAATAATTATGACCATTGTATTAATGCTAGTAGTATTTATTTTTTTAAAATTATAACGCACCGCAGCAATATTTATATTTTTTTCCAGATCCACAAAAACAGGGTTCGTTTCTTCTCATTTTTTTACCAGCCAAGTTTGGTATGTTTTTTATTGGTTTATTTTTTTCATCTGGTTTTTGAACTGGTTTTTCAACAACAGCAAGATTAATCAAAATAGTAACTAAGTCTGTTTTTAATTTATTTAGTAAATTTTCAAATAAATTAAATGCTTCTTTTTTATACTCTACTAATGGATCTCGCTGTGCATATCCACGAAGACTCACTACTTGACGTAAATTTTCAAGATATTGAATGTGAGACTTCCAGTTTAAGTCTATAGTCTGCAATAATATTCTTTTTTCAATTTCTTGTGATTGATCCTCACCTAAGTATTTTATTCTTTCATTTCTTTTCTCTATAAATTTTTTTTCAATTTTTTCTTTGAATTCATCATTTTTTGATTGAATTAGAATTTCAATTTCATTTTCATTAAAGCTTTTACCTAATATAGATTTTAATTGCTTATTAAATTCATTATTTTTTGGATTAATTAGGTATTTTTTTTTTAAATCTATAAATTTCTCAATTATTTCTGATAAAAAATCATCAGAATAACTATATATATTTTTACTTTTAATTATGTCATTTCTCTGAGAAAAAATTACATGTCTTTGATCATTTAAGACATTATCAAATTTTAATAGTGTTTTTCTAATGTCAAAATTTCTTGCTTCAACTTTTTGTTGTGCTCGTTCCAATGCTTTATTTATCCAGGGATGATCTATGCTTTCGCCGTCTTTTAATCCAAGTTTTTCCAACATTTTATTCATGGATTCTGATCCAAAAATTCTCATTAAATCATCATCAAGGCTAACATAAAAAATTGAGTTGCCTTCATCACCTTGTCGACCAGACCTTCCTCTTGCTTGATTATCAACTCTTCTAGACTCCATTCTTTCGGTACCAATAACAAAAAGTCCACCCAAAGATTTTATTTTTTCTTTTTCTTTTTTTAATTCATCTTCAGGTACATTGCCCTTTTTCCCTCCAAGCTGAATATCTACACCTCTGCCTGATATACTTGTTGTAATTATTACAGAGTTTGTTTTTCCAGCATTTGCTATTATTTCAGCTTCTCGTTCATGATTTTTTGCATTTAAAACTGTATGTTTAATCTTTTGTTTATTAAGAAGATCAGAATATTTTTCAGATTTATTTATACTTGATGTAAAAAGCAAAATTGGCTGGCCTTTTTCATTAGATTCTAAAATTTTTGAAACAATTGCATTATTTTTTTCAGTTTCAGTTCTGAAAATCTGATCATTCCAATCTTTTCTAATCATTTTTTTATTTGTTGGAATAATAACTACTTGAAGATTGTATATTTCATAGAATTCATCTGCTTCAGTAGCGGCAGTACCAGTACATCCAGAAATTTTTTCATAAAGTTTAAAGTAATTTTGGTAAGTAATTGAAGCTAAAGTTTGATTTTCAACTTGAACCTCAATTCTTTCTTTAGCTTCGAGCGCTTGGTGTAAGCCATCACCATATCTTCGGCCTTCAAGAATTCTACCAGTTAATTCATCAATTATTTTTAAAGATCCATCTTTAACAATATAATCTCTACCTTTTTCAAAAAGGTGATTGGCCCTTAACGCTTGATTAACGTGATGTACTAAATTTAAGTTTTCTGGATCGTAAAAATTATTATTTTTTAAAATACCAACATCAGAGAAAATTTTTTCAATATTGTCAATTCCTTGATTTGTAAGTAATATATTTTTGTCTTTTTCATCAATTTCGTAATCTTTATTTTTTAATTGTTTAACTAATCTATCAATTGATAAATATTGATTAGTTTTATCTTCAGCGGCACCAGAAATTACAAGAGGTGTTCTTGCTTCATCGATCAAACATGAATCTATTTCATCAACAATAGAATAATGATGACCTCTTTGTGATATTTCTTCAGACGAAAATTTCATATTATCTCTTAGGTAATCAAAACCTAATTCACTATTTGTTGCATATGTAATATTACAACTATAATTTTTTTTTCTTTCTAAATCATTTTGATCATTGTTAATGTATCCACATGATAATCCTAAAAATTCATAAATTTTCCCCATTTCAAAACAATCTCTTTTTGCCAAATAGTCGTTAACAGTTACTATGTGAACACTTTTTTCAGTTAAGGCATTTAAATAAGCAGCCAATGTAATGGCCAAGGTTTTGCCTTCACCAGTTTTCATTTCAGCTATTTTTCCTTGATGAAGAACAATTCCCCCTATAATTTGTGTATCAAAATGTCTTTCTCTTCTTGTTCTTTTAGATGCCTCTCTTACCAAAGCAAATGCTTCTGGCAGCAAATCATCAAGTTTTGAGCCTTGTTTAATTTTACTTTTTAGTTGTTCAGTTTTTTTTGGAAATTCAGAATCTTCAATTTTAGCAACCTTCTCTTCATAATTATTAACTTTTTTTAGGATTTTTTGGAGCTTCTCAAGTTCTTTTTGATTACTTGATTTAAAGATTTTTGAGATAAAATTTAAAGGATTTAGCATCTAATTTTTTATGTTTTTGATATAGTATTTAAATATAACTTTTAATATAGGTATTAAATATCTTATTTAAATAGCATGGCAATACACTTAAGTAATTTTTTTAGCTCAAAAAATAGGAAGTCAAAAATGGGTGACTTTCAGAATTTAGAGCATCTTGATGGTGTTTCTATATCTACAATAAGCGCCAATTTATATGATGGTAAACGAGATGATTTGGTAATGTTTTATTTTAGAGATGGAGCAAATTACGCATCAGTTTACACTCAGTCAAAAATAATATCTGAAAATATTAAATGGAACCTGAATTTAAAAAATAAAAAAATAAATGCATTAATGATTAATGCAAGAAACGCAAATGCTTTTACAGGAAAAAAAGGCTATCAAGGTTTAAAGGAAATAGCTGACGAACTAGCAATTCAGTTATCAATTAAGCAAAAAAATGATGAGGAAAAACCAATGACAATTAAACCAAATCAAATTCTTTTTGGGTGTACCGGAACAATTGGAGAAAAATATCCAACTGAAAAAATAAAAAAGAGCATTCCAGATTTGATTGAAGGAATTAAACATGCACAATCGAAATATATTTGGATGAAAGCTGCTTTGGGCATTATGACAACCGATTTAGTGCCAAAACTTGCAATGGAAGAATGTAAAATTGGCAATGTTCATGTAAGAATATATGGAATAGCAAAAGGATCGGGAATGATTTTTCCAAATATGGCAACAACCTTAGGTTATGTTTTTACTGATGCAAGTCTTTCTTCAAGTATACTGCAAAAATTACTTAGAAAAAATATTGAAACTACATTTAATGCAATAAGTTGTGATGGCGACACAAGCACAAATGATATGGTTACAATATTTGCAACAAATAAATCAAAAAATTCCATGATTAAAAATATCAATGATTCAAAACTAAAAGAATTTGAAAAATCATTGCACAATGTACTCTTAAATCTTTCAAAAAGAATAGCAGCTGATGGAGAAGGTGCTTCAAAATTTATAACTGTAAATGTTAACAATTCCAAAACTCAGGAAGAAGCAAAAAAAATTGCATTTTCAATTGCAAATTCTCCTCTAGTTAAAACCGCAATAGCAGGGGAAGATCCAAATTGGGGAAGAATTGTTATGGCAGTAGGTAAAGCAAATGTAAATATTAACTTAAGTAAGTTAGAAATTACATTTGGAAAAATAAAAATAATTGAAAAAGGCGAGTTATCAATTGATTATAATGAAATAGAAGTTGCTGAGTATATGAAAAATGAAAAAATTGACTTAACTATCAATCTAAACATGGGAAAAAAGAATTTTTCTGCATATACTATGGACTTTACTAAAAAATATATCGAAATAAATTCAGATTATCGAAGTTAATTTAAGATTGAACTATTTAAAATTAACTACTATCTATTAGTTATGATTAAATACAAGTTGACATGTAAAAAATGTGATAATTCATTTGATAGTTGGTTTCCATCTTCAAAAGAATATGAAAAATTAAAAAATTTAAAACATATTAATTGTCCTAGTTGTAATTCTTTAAAAATTACAAAAGACTTAATGTCTCCAAATGTTTTAAACTCTAAAAAAGAAAAGTGCAAAATAACAAAGAATGAAAAATATGCTGAGGTAAAAAATAAATTAAAAGAATATCAAAAATTTATTAAAAATAACTTTGAGTATGTTGGAGAAAATTTTGCATATGAAGCACGTTCAATCCATTACAATAATAAAAAAAGAAAGATCAAAGGTATTTATGGGAACGCAACAACTGAAGAAGTTAAAGAACTAAAAGAAGAAGGCATTAACACTGAAATTGTACCTTGGGTTAATGAAAAAGATAATTAATTTTTTTTAAATTTAGTAATATAATTTACAGAATTATCTGAGCATAAGCTCCATTGTTCAGTTAATAAATTAAATTTCATACCATCTAATTTTTCTAATTTTAAATTATTCTCTTTATTTATTTTTATTAAGTCTTCGGGTTTTACAAATTTATCCCAATCATGTGTACCTATTGGTAGCCATCGCAAAACATATTCAGCACCTATAATTGCAAATGCATATGATTTTAAAGTTTTATTTAAAGTTGCTATAAACATTAAACCATTTTTTTTTAATAATTCTGAACTTTTTTTAAGAAAAAAATTTACGTTTTCAACATGTTCAACTATTTCCATATTTAAAACTACATCAAATTTTTTTTTTATCTTTAAATTTTCGGGCGTAGTACACAAATAATTTATTTTTAGTCCGTTTTTTTTTGCATGAAATTTTGCAATATCAATATTTTTTTGAGAGGCATCTATACCCACTACATTTGCACCCAATCTGCACATTGGTTCAGTTAACAATCCTCCTCCACATCCAATATCTAAAATATTAATTTTTTTTAAGGGTTTAATTGTTGAATTTAATTTAAAGTTTTTAATTATATTATCTTTTATGTACTTTATTCTTATAGGGTTAAATTTGTGTAATGGTTTAAATTTTCCTTCAGGGTTCCACCACTCTGTGGCTATTTTAGAAAATTTTGCAATTTCTTGTTTATTTATTGTGATACTTTTCATTGTTGGTTGACATTACAAGCAAGATGTATTTTATCAATATATTTTAATTTTTATAAAAATTATTATCAATGAAAATTGTTGTTCTAAAATTTGGTGGTACCTCGGTAGGTACAGTAGATAGAGTTAAGAAAGTAGCTAATATAATTATTGGCTATGTTAAGAAGAAGTATAAAGTAATTGTAGTGTCATCTGCTATGAGTGGAGTAACGAATGATTTAGTTAAAAAATCAAAAAAAATAAGCAATAATTTCATTTCTTCTGAGTACGATGCCTTAGTTTCATCTGGAGAGCAAATGTCTTGCGCATTAATCGCAGGAAGACTAAATCATCTAGGGTACAAATCTCAATCTTGGATGGGCTGGCAAGTTCCAATTTTAACTGAAGGCAATCATAGTTCATCAAGAATTAGGCAAATAAATAAAAAAAAAATTAATAAATTTTTAAAGTTTGGAGGAATTCCAGTAATTGCAGGTTTTCAAGGAATTAACTTAAATAAAAGAATAACTACTTTGGGAAGAGGAGGATCTGATGCTACTGCAATTATGCTTGCAAAATTTTTCAAAGCTGAAAAATGTGTAATTTATACTGATGTTGAAGGAGTCTATACAACTGACCCAAAAACTTTAAAAAAAGCAAAAAAAATAAAAATTATTTCTTATGAAGAGATGCTGGAAATGGCTTCATTAGGAGCAAAGGTTATGCAGCCAACTTCAATACAAGATGCAAGATTAAATAGAATTAATATTGACGTAAAATCTTCATTTATAAATAAACCAGGAACTTTAATTACAAAAAGAAAAAATATCTTTAATAATAAGATAATTGCAGGATTAACATCTACCAAAAACGATGCAAAAGTAACTCTTCTTGGAGTTAAAGATAAACCTGGTGTAGCTGCTTCTGTGTTTAAACCGCTTTCTCAAAATTATATTAATATAGATATGGTTGTGCAAACTTCGTCAGGCAATAGAAAAGAAACTGATATAACTTTTACTATTAAATCAGAAGATTTATTAAAAACTTTAAAACTTTTAAAACAAAACAAAAAAATAAAATTTAGAGATTTAATAGTGAATAAAAATGTATCAAAACTATCAATAATTGGTGTTGGAATGATAACCACACCTGGTGTAACATACAGAATGTTTCAAACATTGGCGAACAAAGGAATTAATATTTTAGTTATTTCTACATCGGAAATTAAAATCTCAGTATTAATAGAAAAGAAATTTGTAAAAAAAGCTATTTCAGCTCTTCATAAAGAATTCAAATTAAATTAAATAAATTATGAGTCTAAGACCCTTCAGGGATATTAGTAGAAAAAAGACTAAGGTAATTAATGTTGGTAATGTTAAAATTGGAGGAGATAATCCAATTTCTGTCCAATCAATGACAAATACTTTGACCACGGATGTTAAAGCAACGATCAAACAAATAAATGATATTTCCGAAGAAGGAGCTGATTTAGTAAGAGTTTCATGCCCAGATGAAAAATCAACATTTGCATTAAAAGAAATTTCAAGGCATGCACCAGTACCAATCATTGCCGACATTCACTTTCATTACAAGAGAGCTATAGAGGCAGCTGAAAATGGTGCAAAATGTTTAAGAATAAATCCAGGAAATATTGGAAACAAACAAAAAATTTATGAAGTTTTAAGTGCAGCAAAAAATAATAATTGCTCAATTAGAATTGGTGTTAATGCAGGATCTCTAGAAAAAGATATTTTAGAGAAGCATAAAGAACCTTGCCCTGAAGCACTTGTTGAAAGTGCGATAAGAAATATAAAAATTTTAGAAGATCATAATTTCTTTAATTTTAAAGTGAGTGTTAAATCTTCTGATGTTTTTTTGTCAATTGCAGCTTATAGGCAATTGTCTAAGATTTGTGATTATCCTTTACATCTAGGGATTACTGAAGCAGGAAGTTTTGCATCGGGAAGCATAAAATCGTCCATAGGTCTTGGAGCATTATTACTAGATGGTATTGGAGACACAATTAGAGTTTCATTGTCTGATGATCCAGTAAAAGAAATAAAAATAGGAAATGAAATTTTAAAATCTTTAAATTTGAGAAACAGAGGAGTTAAAATTATATCTTGCCCGTCTTGTGCTAGGCAAGCTTTTCATGTAATTGACACTGTCAAAATATTAGAAAATAAACTTTCACACATTAAAACACCAATTACACTATCTATTATTGGGTGTGTAGTTAATGGTCCGGGAGAGGCGGCCTCAACTGATATTGGTATTACAGGAGGGGGAAAGGGAAGTAACATGTTATATTTATCTGGAATCCAAACAGAAAAAATTTTAACAAAAGAAATAATATCAAAAGTAGTAAGCTTAGTTGAAAAAAAGGCCTCTGAAATCAAAAATATATAATTAATAATGGTTCCAATTAAAAAAATTGAAGATTTAATTTCAAAACATGCACTGTTAGAGAGCGAACTTTCTACAGGAAAAGTTGATAAAAAATTATTTGCTGAAAAATCAAAAGAATATTCAGATCTTAACGAAATAATTAAAGAAGCTAAAGAATATCTATCATTTGAAAAAGACAAAATTGAGTTAGAAAAAATTATTAATGATACAAAAAGTGAATCAGACATGAAATCTATGGCAGAAACTGAACTAAAGAAAATAATAAGCAAACATGAAATTAATGAAAAAAAAATAAAATTGTATTTACTTCCAAAAGATGAAGCAGATAAAAAAAATGCAATAATCGAAATTCGTGCTGGAACTGGTGGATTAGAGGCCAGTTTGTTTGCAGCAGATCTATTTAAAATGTATGAAAAAGTAAGTCACAAAAAAAAATGGCTTCTTGAATTGATTAGTATA
>CACDCI010000026.1 GCA_902551215.1 uncultured Pelagibacteraceae bacterium
ATTCTTTTGACTTTAGATGATACTGAACAAAGAAGAAGGTCAATTAATGCAAGAAGAACTATTGATAATTTATTAACAATGGGCATTGTGCCAATTGTTAATGAAAACGACACAACTGCTACAACTGAAATAAAATATGGAGATAATGATAGACTGGCAGCAAGAGTTTCACAAATAATTGGTGCTGATTGTTTGATTTTATTATCTGATGTTGATGGACTTTACACTGATAATCCAAAAAAAAATAAAAAAACAAAATTAATTAAGATTGTAGAAAAAATAGATGAGAATATTAAAAAATATGCATCAAGAGCAGAAAATTTTTATGGATCTGGAGGCATGAAAACAAAAATTGACGCAGCAAAAATCTGTCAATTGTCTGGATGTTATATGGTGATCGCAAACGGAGTTAACATAAATCCAATAAAAAAAATAAATGAAAGTCAAAAATGTACTTGGTTTTTACCAAAAATTTCTAAACTTGATGCCAGAAAACAATGGATAATTGGATCTGTTGCCCCTAAAGGTGAAGTAATTATCGATTATGGAGCAACAAAAGCAATCAAAAATGGAAAAAGTTTATTACCAGCGGGAGTTAAAAAGATTAACGGTAACTTCGAAAAAGGAGATCATATTCTCGTTAAAGATCAAAATAATGCTGAATGTGCCCGGGGCTTGACATCATTTTCATCAATCGAAATAGAAAAAATAAAAGGTTCACATAGTAGCAAAATAAAAAATATATTAGGATATTCTAGTAGAGAAGAAATTATACACAAGGATGATTTAGTGAAAGTTTAGAAATGAATAAAAATTTATACATGAAAAAAATAGGTGAAAAGGCAAAAACTGCCTCCTTGAATTTATGTAACTTAAGTATCAATAAGAAAAATTCTGTTTTAAGGCAATTTAGTCAATATTTAAAAAAAAATGAAAAAATAATTTTAAATGCAAACAAAAAAGACATATCTAACGCAAAATCTAAAAATATTAAAAATAGTATGATAGATAGACTTAAATTAGACAGTAAAAAAATTAAACAAATTAGAAACTCAATAAAAAAAATCATAATATTTAAAGATCCTGTCGGAAAAACTTTATCTTCCTGGAAAAGACCAAATGGTTTAATTATAAAAAGAGTATCAATACCAATTGGTATAATTGGTGTAATTTATGAAAGCAGACCAAATGTAACTTCTGATGTTTCGGCTTTATGTTTTAAAAGCGGAAATGTAGTAATTTTACGTGGAGGATCAGAAGCATTTCATTCTAATAAAATTTTAGCCAAACTTTTTAAAAGAGCTTTAAAAAAGAAAAAATGTGATGAAAACTGTGTTCAATTTGTTGAAAGCAAAGATAGAACGCATGTTGATTATCTTTTGGCTGGTATGAAAAATTATATCGATTTAATAATACCAAGAGGAGGCAAAGGGCTTGTCAAAAAAGTTTTGAAAAAATCTTCAGTTTCAATCATTGGTCATTATGAAGGACTATGTCATGTCTTTGTAGACAAAGATGCAAACATAAGAACAGCAATTAAGGTTGTAAAAAATTCAAAAATGAGAAACGTTAGTATTTGTGGAGCTGCCGAAACTTTATTAATAGATAAAATGTGCCTAAAAACACACTGTAAACCAATATTAGATCAGCTAATCAAAATGGGATGTAAAATCATAGGAGATAAATCTATAAAAAAATTTATTTCTGGAAAAATGAAAGTTGCAAAAGAAAAAGATTGGAATACAGAATATCTTTCGCCCATAATTTCTGTAAAAAGTGTAAATGGTGTCACTGGAGCTATCGATCATATAAATAAATATGGCTCTTCTCATACTGATTCAATAGTAACAAAAAATAAAAAAACTGCTAAAAAATTTCTTTCAAACATTAAAAGTTCTATAGCAATTCATAATGCCTCAACACAATTTGCAGACGGTGGAGAATTTGGATTTGGAGCTGAAGTTGGCATATCAACTGGCAAACTTCACCCACGAGGCCCAATTGGACTTAATCAACTTACTACTTACAAATATATTTTGGAAGGAAAAGGACAAATAAGGAAATAATTTTTGAAAAAACTATTTAAAAAAAAAAATGAAAAAATTGGTATATTAGGAGGAACTTTTGATCCAGCGCACAAAGGTCATTTGGAAATCTCAAAAAAAGCAAAACAAAAGTATAAACTTAGTTATATTATCTGGGCAATAACAAAAAAAAATCCTTTTAAAAAAAAAAGTAAAATAAAATTGATCACTAGAATTAAACTTGCAAAAAAAATTATTGGTATAAATAAATTTATAAAAATTAAATTTTTTGAAGATAAAATTAAATCTAATAAAACAATTGATTTAATAAACCATATAAAAAAAAAGAACAAAAAGTTAAATATTCATTTTATAATGGGAGCTGACAATCTCATTCAATTCCATAGATGGCACAAGTGGAAATCAATTTCACAAAAATGTAATATTCTTGTCTTTGACAGACAAGGCTATAAAAAAAGGTCTTTAAAATCAATTACATATAAACGATTAAAACAAAAGAACTTAAAGTTTATTAAATTTAAAAAAGTTAATATTTCATCTTCTCAATTGAGATAAATTTGATAAGATTTTAACATTTAATGGATAAAATTTCTGATCTCAAAAAAAAAATCATAACTACTCTGGATTCAAATAAAGCCTTAGACATAGTGAGCATTAGTCTTGAAAATAAAAGTTCTATTGCTGATTACATGATAATTGCTAGCGGCACCTCATCAAGACATATTCAAGCCTTATCAGAACAGGTATTAGAAAAATTTAAAAGTAATGGAATTCAAAATTGTAAAATAGAAGGAAAAGATAGCAACGATTGGAAGCTAATAGATGGAATGGACGTCATAGTTCATATTTTTAACCCAGAAAAAAGAAAATTTTATGAATTGGAAAAAATGTGGTCAGAGCTTATTCCAAAAGAAAAAGTATTAATATGATTAAATGTAAAAAAATTTTATTTATTATTGTTTTTTCAATTTTATTCTTAAATAAAAGTTTTTCGAATAATGATGAAAATATTTACCAAAAGATTGATTTATTTAGTGAAGTTTTAGATAAAATTAATAAAGAATTTGTTGATGAAGTTAATCAAAGTGAAGTACTGGATGCAGCAATAAATGGTGTACTACAATCTTTAGATCCTTACTCATCGTATATGTCGCCAGAAATGTTTGAAAACATGCAAACAGAAACGAGTGGAAAATTTGGAGGATTGGGAATTGAAGTGGGAATGGAATCTGGCGTTGTTAAGGTTATTTCGCCAATTGACAATTCACCTGCGTCTAGAGTTGGTATAAAAGCTGGAGATTACATAGTAAAAATTAATGATATACAAGTACAAGGTAAGTCATTAAGTGAAGCTGTGGACCTAATGAGGGGACCGGTTGGTACCGACATTGAAATTACTGTTAGAAGAGTGGGAGAAAAAAAAGCTATAATTTTTAATATTACTAGGGAAATTATAGAAATTGAATCAGTTAAATCAAAAATAATAGAAAAAAAAATTGGCTACATAAGATTAACTTCCTTCAATGAAAATAGCAGCGAGCAAGTAAAAAAAAAAATTAAAGAAATTAAAAAAAAAAAAGTAAAGGGCTACATTTTAGATTTAAGAAATAATCCTGGTGGCTTGTTGTCACAAGCTATTAAAATTTCAGACTTTTTTTTAAATTATGGTGAAATAGTATCAACAAAAAGCAGAAAGAGCTCAGAAAATAGAAAATGGTTTTCTAAAAAAGGTGATCTAATAGATGGCAAAACTTTGATAGTATTAATTAATTATGGATCTGCATCTGCATCTGAAATTGTGGCTGGAGCTTTAAAAGAACATAAAAGAGCTATACTGATAGGTGAAAATAGCTATGGAAAAGGATCTGTACAATCAATAATTCCATTAAAAAATAATGGAGCAATAAGATTAACAATTTCAAAATATTATTTACCTTCTGGTAAATCTATTTCTCAAGTTGGTATAACTCCTGATATCGAGATTGAAGAAAGTTCAGATGCTTTTGTAATCAATAGTGAAACTGATAACCAATTAAATTTTGCTCTCAAGCTTTTAAACGGATAAGTATGAGAGAAAAATATAAAAAACTACCACTAAGAAGTGGTGTTGGAATTGTTTTATTAAATAAAGAAAATAAAGTATTTGTTGCAAAAAGAATAGATAACCCTAAGAACTTCTGGCAAATGCCTCAAGGAGGTATTGATAAAGGTGAAGATTTTTATACTGCAGCATTAAGAGAACTAAAAGAAGAAACTAGTATTACCAGTGTAAAACTAATTAAAGAAATTGAAGGTAATTTTACTTATATTTTGCCTGATAATTTAATAGGAATTATTTGGAAAGGTAAATTTAGAGGGCAAAAACAAAAGTGGTTTATTATGAGATTTATCGGAGATAAATCAGAAATTAACATAAAAACAAAACATCCTGAGTTTTTAGATTGGAAATGGATAGATTTGGAAAATCTTACTGAAATTGCTGTACCATTTAAACTAGAAGTTTACAAAAAACTAACACCTGAAATAAAAAAAAATTTAAATTAATTTAGAGTTAAAGATTTTAAAACTTCAATTTTTTGATCAATTAAATATTTTGCTTGATCTGAAATATCATTATTTTGTGAATCTTTTTCTGCTTCAGTTAAAATATCTCTTATTTTATTTTTATCCATTTTTTTAATATCAAAAATATTACTTGTTAATACTGATAGACAATTGTTTTTAAATTCTATTATTCCATCCTCAACATAATATGTTTCTTCAGTAGCAGTTCCATCTATAACTCTTAACAAACCTGGTTTTAAAAATGAAATTATAGATATATGATCTTTTAAAAAACCCATGTCACCTTCAAATGCAGGCACCACTACTTCAATGGCATCTTCTTTGGATAAGAAAGATTTTTCTGGATTTACTATTTCTAATTTAAAAGAATTGCTCATTATGCTGCTGCTTCTTTTGCCATTTTCTCAGCTTTTTCAACAGCCTCTTCAATTGTTCCTACCATATAAAAAGCAGCTTCTGGTAAATGATCATATTCACCTTTACAAATTGCATCAAAACCTTTGATAGTTGACTCCAAGTCGACAAGTTTTCCTGGTGATCCTGTAAAAACTTCTGCCACAAAGAAAGGTTGTGATAAAAATCTTTGAATTTTTCTAGCTCTAGCTACAGTTAGTTTGTCTTCTTCAGATAGTTCATCCATGCCTAAAATTGCTATAATATCTTGTAAAGACTTATAAGTTTGAAGAATTTTTTGAACTTCTCTTGCAACTCTATAATGTTCATCGCCAACAATCCTCGGATCTAAAATTCTAGATGTTGAATCAAGTGGATCAACAGCTGGATAAATTCCAAGTTCAGCAATTTGTCTAGATAAAACTGTTGTGGCATCTAAATGCGAAAATGATGTTGCTGGTGCAGGATCTGTTAAATCGTCAGCAGGAACATATATAGCCTGTACTGATGTAATTGAACCCTTGTTTGTTGTGGTAATTCTTTCTTGAAGGTTACCCATATCCGTTGCAAGAGTAGGCTGATAACCAACTGCAGAAGGAATTCTTCCCAATAATGCAGAAACTTCTGAGCCTGCCTGTGTAAATCTAAAAATATTATCTACGAAAAAAAGTACATCTTGACCTTCTTGATCTCTAAAATATTCAGCAACTGTTAAACCTGATAATGCTACTCTAGCTCTAGCTCCTGGAGGTTCATTCATTTGTCCATAAACTAATGCAGCTTTTGATCCGGGTCCTTCAGGTTTAATTACACCGGACTCTATCATTTCATGATAAAGATCGTTTCCTTCTCTAGTTCTTTCTCCGACACCAGCAAAAACTGAAAATCCACCATGTGCTTTAGCTATGTTATTTATAAGTTCCATAATAATAACTGTTTTTCCTACTCCTGCTCCACCAAATAAACCTATTTTTCCACCTTTGGCGTAAGGAGCTAATAGGTCAACTACCTTAATTCCAGTTACTAAAATTTCTGTCTCTGTTGATTGGTCATTAAATTCAGGTGCTGCTCTATGGATTGGCCAATTTTCCTTAGTTTTAATTTCACCTTTTTCATCAATTGGATCTCCTATCACATTTACAATTCTTCCTAATGTTTCAGGTCCTACTGGAACTTTAATGGGTGCCCCTGTATCAGTTACTTCATCCCCTCTTTTTAAACCTTCTGTAGCATCCATTGCAATAGTTCTAACACTTGACTCTCCTAAATGTTGAGCAACTTCTAAAACCAATCTATTGCCTGCATTTTTACATTCCAGTGCTGTTAAAATTTCTGGTAACTCTCCTTCAAACTTAACATCTACTACGGCTCCAATAACTTGTGTAATTTTTCCTTTTCTCATAATTATAAACTTTCCGCTCCTGATATTATTTCAATTAATTCTTTAGTAATTGCTGCTTGACGACTTCTATTATACTGAATAGTCAGCTTGTCTACCATTTCACCTGCGTTTCGAGTTGCATTATCCATCGCTGTCATTCTTGAACCTTGCTCGCTAGCCGAATTTTCTAACATTGCTTTAAAAATCTGAGTGGAAATATTTTTTGGTAATAAATTACTCAAAATCTCATCTTCTTCAGGTTCAAATTCATAATTATCTTCGAATGAAGAATCTTTTTTTTCTTCAGAGGATTTTAAAGGAATTATTTGTTGTTCTTGTGGTATTTGAGTAATTACGTTTTTAAACTGGTTATAAAAAATTGTACATACATCAAATTCTTTTTTTTTGAACTTATCAATTATAATTTTTCCAACTTTATCTGAATCAAAATAATTAATATTTTTTGATTCTTTGAATGAAATTTTTTCAATTATATAATCTTTATATGTTCTCTTCAACTGGTCATAACCTTTGGATCCCACAGTAATAATTTTTAAAGTTTTATTATCATTTAATATTTTTTTAAAATATGATTTTGCTTTTTTTATAATGTTTGAATTAAATCCACCACATAAACCTCTATCAGAAGTCATAACTACGCATAAATGAATTTTTTCTTCTCCTGTTCCAATGAGTAATTTTGGTGCAGTTTCTTTATCTGAAATTCCATCTAACAAATTAAGTATGATATTATTCATTTTTTCAGAATATGGTCTTCCTTTTTCTGCGTTTTCTTGTGCTCTTCTTAACTTTGCTGCGGCAACCATTTTCATTGCTTTAGTAATCTTTTGTGTCGACTTGACACTTGATATTCTTTTTTTTAAATCGTCCAAACTTGCCATTTTTTAAGAATTAAAGTTTTTTTTTAAATTTGTTATTACTTCTACTAATATTTTTTCAGAATCTTCTTCTAATTTTCCTGAGCTAGAAATGGATTCTATAATTTCAGGTTTTTCAGACTTGCATTTTTCAATAATTTTAGATTCAAAATTTGCAATATTTTTATTTTCAACATCATCTAAATAACCTCTAACTCCGCAAAAAACTGAAATTACTTGTTCTGCAACTGTCATTGGTGAGTACTGTTGCTGTTTTAAAAGTTCAGTTAATTTTGATCCTCTATTTAAAAGTTTTTGTGTAGATGCATCTAAGTCTGAACCAAACTGAGCAAAAGCAGCCATTTCTCTATATTGAGCAAGTTCTAACTTCATAGATCCTGATACTTTTTTCATAGCTTTAGTCTGCGCTGAAGATCCAACTCTAGATACTGACAAACCAACATTTATTGCAGGTCTGATACCTTGGTTAAATAAGTTTGTTTCAAGAAATATTTGGCCATCTGTAATTGAAATAACATTAGTTGGGATGAAGGCTGAAACGTCACCTCCTTGAGTTTCAATTATTGGAAGAGCTGTTAGTGATCCTCCACCATGTTCATCACTAAGTTTAGCTGCTCGTTCAAGTAGTCTGCTGTGTAAATAAAATACATCTCCTGGATAAGCTTCTCTTCCTGGTGGTCTTCTCAACAATAAAGACATTTGCCTATAAGCTACAGCTTGTTTAGATAAATCGTCATATATAATTAAAGCATGCATTCCATTATCTCTAAAATATTCGCCCATAGCACAACCAGTATAAGGTGCTAAAAATTGAAGTGGCGCAGCATCCGATGCTGTAGCAGCTACTATTGTGGTATATTCCATTGCTCCAGCTTCTTCTAAAGTTTTTTCAATTTGTCTAACAGTAGATCTTTTCTGTCCAATTGCTACATATACACAATATAATTTTTGTTTTTCATCTCCAGATTCATTTATTTTTTTTTGGTTTATTATTGCATCTATTGCAACTGCTGTTTTTCCAGTCTGTCTATCGCCAATAATTAATTCTCTTTGTCCTCTGCCAATTGGTACAAGACTATCAACTGATTTAAGACCTGTTTGCATTGGTTCGCTAACAGATTTTCTTGGAATTATACCAGGAGCTTTTACTTCAACTCTGCTTCTTTTAACTGTTTTATCTAGAGCACCTTTTCCATCTATTGGATTTCCCAATCCATCAACAACTCGTCCAAGTAATTCTTTTCCAACCGGTGTGTCAACAATAGCTCCAGTTCTTTTTACAGTATCTCCTTCTTTAATTGCTCTATCATCTCCAAAGATAACAACTCCCACATTTTCACTTTCTAAGTTTAAAGCCATTCCTTTAGAACCATCAGCAAATTCTACCATTTCACCAGCTTGAACGTTATCTAATCCGTATATTCTAGCAATACCATCTCCTACAGATAAAACTTGTCCAACTTCAGTTACTTCAGCTTTATTTCCAAATTTTTTTATTTGTTCTTTTAATATTTTTGTTACTTCTGATGGATTTATTTCCATTTAAGCCTCTATCATTCTATGTTTAATTTGTTGTAATTTATTTTTAAGAGAAGTATCAACCATCGTACTGCCTACTTGTACAACTAAACCTCCAATTAAACTTGGATCATACTTGTAATTTAATTTTATTTTCGAACTAAAGTTTTTAGTTAATTCATCTTTAATACTATTAATTTCTTTTTCGGTAAGTTCTTTAGCAGAAGTAAGTTCTGCTTTTATTTCACCTCTTTTTTTTGAACAAGTTTCAATAAAATTTTTTAATATTTTTTCAACATAAAAAAATCTTCTTTTAGAGATTAAAAAACTTAAAAATTTAGTTAATAAATTATTAATTTTAAATTTTTCAGATATTTTTAATAATACATTAAGTTGATCTTCTTTTTTATTAGTTGGATCTTTTATAAGCAAATTAAAATCATCACTATTAGATATTAATTGAATAATTGATAGTGAATCTTTCTCGATTTCATTAATAGAATT
>CACDCI010000027.1 GCA_902551215.1 uncultured Pelagibacteraceae bacterium
TTCGCCAACTAAATTTGGCGCAGAACCAAATACTCAAGTAAGTTTAGTGGACGCTGCATTTCCAGGAATGTTACCAGTTATTAACGAATTTTGTATTAAACAAGCTGTAAAAACTGGAGTAGGGCTAAAAGCAAAAATTAACAAAAGATCAATTTTTGATAGGAAGAACTATTTTTATGCTGATCTTCCACAAGGTTATCAAATTTCTCAATACAAAGATCCTATTATTGGTGAGGGTTCAATCATACTTGATTTACCATCAGGAGAAAAAACTATTGGTATCGAAAGATTACATTTAGAACAGGATGCTGGCAAAAGTATTCATGACATAGATCCTCAAAATACATTAGTGGATTTAAATAGATCAGGCGTAGCTTTAATGGAAATAGTTAGCAAACCAGATCTTAGATCACCATATGAGGTTAATGCTTATATAAAAAAATTGAGATCAATTATGAGATACCTAGGAACTTGCGATGGAAATATGCAAGAAGGTTCTTTACGTGCTGATGTTAATGTGTCTGTTAGAAAAAAAGGTGAAAGAGAATTTGGCACAAGATGTGAAATTAAAAATGTAAACTCAATTAAATTCATGCAAATGGCTATAGAATATGAGGCAAACAGACAAGTTGATGTAATAGAAGAAGGTGGAAGTATAGACCAAGAAACAAGATTATTTGATACAAAAAAAAATGAAACTAGATCAATGCGATCAAAAGAAGATGCACACGACTACAGATATTTTCCAGATCCAGACTTATTACCATTAGAGATTAGCGATGATTTTATAAATGATATAAAGAAAAGTATACCAGAACTACCCGATGAAAAGAAAAAAAGATTTATAGAAAAATTTAATTTATCTGCATACGAAGCACATATTCTTGTTTCAGACATAGAAACTTCAAAATATTTTGAAGAAGTTATAAAAAATTCTGATATTAAACTTTCAACAAACTGGATAACTGGAGAATTATTTGCATTGTTAAATGATAAAAATTTAGAAATAACAAAAAGTCCAATTAGTGCAAAAAATTTATCAAAATTAATTAATTTAATAAAAGATGGAACAATATCTGGAAAAATTGCTAAGTCCGTTTTTGAAATAATGGCCACTGGAGACAAGAATCCTGTTGATATAGTTGAGGAAAAAGGTCTTAAACAAAAAAGTGATCCTAAAGAATTAGAAAAATTAATTGAAAAAGTGATTAATGATAATCCAGATAAAGTTAAAGAATATAAGTCTGGTAAAGAAAAACTATTTGGATTTTTTGTAGGTCAAGCAATGAAAGCTTCCGAGGGAAAGGCAAACCCACAATTAATAAATGATATTTTGAAAAATAAACTCAAGTAGAATGGGTTCTAACATCATCATTAATAAAGAAATAGAAAAATATATTAACGATCATTCTTTAAAGCTAAATTCAATTCAAGAAGAAATAATTTTATACAATGAAGGATTGGGTGAAATTAAAAAAATGCAAATAGCAGTTACTCAATGTCATTTTTTGCATTTAATAATTAAAATTTCTAAAATTAAAAAAATATTAGAAATTGGAACATTTACCGGTTTAAGTGCATTGTCTATGTCTCTAGCTATGTCAGACGATGGTAGACTGATTTCCTTAGATAAAAATGAAGAAACAAATAAGGTTGCATTAAATTTTTTTAAAAAAGCCCAACAAAATAATAAAATTCAAACAATAATAAGACCAGCTTTAGAAAGCTTAAAAGCTTTGAAAGAAGAAAAAGAAAAATTTGAACTTGTATTTATTGATGCTGATAAAGAAAATTATAAAATTTATTATGATGAATCTTTAAATTTAATTAATCAAGGTGGACTAATTATAATTGATAATGTTTTATGGCATGGTGAGGTTGTTGATAAAAAAAAAAAAGACAAGCTAACTACAAATATCAGAGAGTTTAATTCCTATGTTAATAATGATAAAAGAACTGAAAATTTAATCATCCCAGTTGGTGATGGCTTATGTGTTTGTAGAAAATTATAATGTTTTACATATCAGGACTATACAAATTTAAAAAAATTTTAAATATAAAAAAAAATAAAAAAAAATTACAAGTTTTTTTTATAAAAAACAATATTAGAGGAACAGTTATTATTTCTAAGGAAGGTATTAATGGAACTATATCATCCAATAGAAGAAATTTAAATTTAGCTTTAAGTAAAATTAAAAATATTTTTAAATTTAATAATTTTGATTCACAAAATTTATCTAAAAGCAAGTTTCAAGTATTTCATAGAGCAAAAGTTAAAATTAAAAAAGAAGTTGTGCCTATGGGAATAAAAATTTTAAAAAGAAAGTTAAAAAATCATGTAGAACCTTTCAAATGGAACAAATTAATTGGTGATAAAAATACTTTTTTAATTGATGTAAGAAAACCTTTTGAATATGAAGTTGGAACATTTAAAAATGCAAAAAATCCTAAAATAAATAATTTTAGAGATTTTCCCAATTATCTTCAAAATTTAAATAAAAATAAAAATATAGCTATGTTTTGTACAGGAGGTATTAGATGTGAAAAAGCAAGTACTTATTTAGAAAAAAAAGGTTTTAAAAATGTATATCAATTAAAGGGTGGAGTAATAAATTATTTAAAGAAAGTTAAAAAAAGTAACAGTTTGTGGAAAGGTGAGTGCTATGTTTTTGATAATAGAGTATCCATAAAACATGGTTTGATTCCTGGCACTTTTTCAATGTGTAGTGGTTGTAGAAAACCAATATCTATGAAAGATAAGAAATCCAAAAAATATGAGGAGGGTGTTTCATGTCCAAATTGTCATGATAATTTAACAAATTCACAAAAAGATAGATTTAGAATGAGACAAAAGCAAATACTCCTTGCGAAAAGAACTGGAAAAAAGCATATATTCCAAAAAGAATATAATTGAGGAAAAATTGTCTAAAGCATTGAATTTAACCAAAGATCCTATCGGACCACTTTTAAAAAAAATAGCGATACCTGCTAGCGTTGGAACATTGTTCCAAACTCTTTTTAATATTGTTGATACTTTCTTTGCTGGTAAAATTTCACCTGAAGCATTATCTGCTCTTGCTAAATCTTTTCCTATCTATTTTATAATTATAGCTGCTTGTGTGGGAGTTACTGTAGGAGGAACTTCACTAATAGCCAATAGTATTGGTGAAAAAAATAAAAATAATGTTTTAATTTATTTTGGTCAAACAATTATTTTTGGAATTATTTTATCTGCTATCATAACTTTCATTGGCCTTTACTACGCTTCAGATATATTTTTTTTGATGGGCTCTACTAATGAAGTTGTGGATTTAGGTCTACAATATACAGATGTTATTTTTTCTGGATCCATTGTTTTTATTTCTGTTGTAGCGCTTAATTCACTATTACATGCTGAAGGAGATACGAAAACATTTAGAAATGTTCTTATCTTAAGTTTTGTTTTAAATATATTTTTAAATCCTTTGTTTATATTTGGATATGCTTTTATACCAGCAATGGGAATGAAGGGTATAGGCGTAGCAACCATAATATCTCAAATAATCGCTTTTTTTATTTTATTACTAAAAATTATTAAATCATCATCATTAATAGGAATTTCTATAAAAAATTTTTTTCCGAATTCATTTTATTTAACTAAAATATTTTTTCAGTCCACGCCAATCTCAGCAGCTTTGTTTATGATATCAATAGGTAATTTAATTATACTTTGGTATATTTCAAAATTTGGTGAGTTTGCAACGGCTGGATATGGCTCAGCTACACGCTTTGAGCAAATACTTTTATTACCAGTATTAGGTTTGAATACAGCCATAATTTCTATTGTAGCTCAAAATTTTGGAGCAAAACAATTTTTAAGAGTTAAACAATCATATTTTCATGCAATTTTTTATGGTTTTACCATCATGGTTCTTGCTGGAATTATTATCTATTTAAGCGCAGACAATATTGTAAGTATTTTTACTAAAAACACCGATGTAATAAAATATGGAAGTACTTATTTAAAAATTTCAGCCTTAATATTTCCAGCATATCCAATTTATTTTATAAGCAATGGTTTTTTTATGGCTATTAAGAAGTCTCACTATTCTATGTTTTTAAATATTATTAGAAATATTTTGCTAGCAATACCAACAATTTATTTTGCAAAATTTATTGGAGGTACATATAACGCCTTTTTTTGGAGTTATTGTATTTTTAATTGGATTTTTATGATCTGTTTATTAATTTTTGTAACTTTTTATATAAATAGATATTTACAGTCTTGAAGCACAATCATTTATCCATGACCATAGATGGTTTGAAAAAGATCTTCTTACAAATAAATTTAAATCATTAATATTTTTATTGTGAATTATTACATCAATGTGATTAAGCAATGTTTGAGCTACTACTCCTTTTGAATCTTTAAATTTATTAAAATTAAAGGGAGATCCAGATGACAACAATTCAAAAACTTTATCGCCTTTTATATTAATCATTATCCAGTGATCTGTTATATTAGTTACTGATCCAATTTTAGCTTTTGAGATTTCATTAAAAAGATTATTTTCCAAATTATTGACCTCAATTAGATTGATTTTATTATTTGAATAAAGCATCCATTCATCTGGACTTAACCAAAGAATATTTAAATTTTCATTTCCTGATGAAGTGTTAGCATCAGTTGGCGGAATTATTGATAAAGATTTTCCTACTTTGGTTGTAAAATCTCTATTTTTACCTCTTAAATTTAATTTAAAAATAGGTTCAATTTCTGAAATCTCTATTTCTGAATATTTTTTTGTATCACTGATTGGAGAATTGTAATTAAGCATTTAACCTCTTATTTTCTTTATCTAAAAAAACTGTATCTGTTATTGTCACATTAATAGTTTTATTTTTCATAGGTATATACATTTTTTGACCTTTTAATTTTTTTCCATTTACAACTACAGCAAGAGCGATTGATTTATTTAAATTTGGACTAAAGTAACTAGATGTAACATGACCGAGCATTTCTATTGGTTGTTTATTTGTTTGAGAAACAATTTGTGCACCTTCTTCTAAAACTTCTTTTGGGTCTTCGGTTAACAATCCCACTAACTGTTTTCTATCTTCTCTAATTGTATCACTTCTATATAATGATCTTTTACCAATAAAGTCATATTTCTTTTTACTGATTATCCAGTCCATTTGTAAGTCTACAGGTGTCATTGTTCCATCTGTATCTTGACCTGCTATTATAAATCCTTTTTCTGCTCTGAGTAAGTGCATTGTTTCTGTTCCATAAGGTGTAATATTAAACTCTTTTCCAGCTTCAAAACATTTCTCCCAAACAGATTTAGCATAAGATGATTGAACATTAATTTCATAACTATGCTCACCAGTAAAACTAATTCTCATCACTCTACAATTTATATTATCAATTAAGGCATTTTTGAAAGACATGTGTGGAAATTCTTTATCTGACAAATCTATGTCAGGAATTACTTTTGAAAGAATTTTTTTTGAATTAGGTCCACATATACTTACTGTTCCATACTGATCAGTTACTGATGTTAAATAAACGTCTAATTCTGGCCATTCTGTTTGTAAGTAATCTTCTAATTTTGAAAGAACATTAGCAGCACCTCCAGTTGTAGTAGTCATTAAATAGTGATTTTCTGATAAACGAGTTGTAACTCCATCATCGTAAACCATTCCATCTTCATTAAGCATAAGTCCATACCTGCATTTTCCTATTTCTAATTTTGACCATGCATTTGTATAAACTCTATTTAAAAATTCAGACGCATCGCTTCCCTGTATATCTATTTTTCCAAGAGTAGAGGCATCTAAGATACCAGCGCTATCTCTAGCAGCTTTACTTTCTCTTTGTACAGCTTCATGCATATTTTCATTTTTTATTGGATAGTACCAAGCTCTCTTCCATTGTCCGACATTTTCAAATTCTGCTTTATGTTTTACATGCCAGTCGTGCATTGGTGTTTTTCTAGTAATATCAAAAAATTCACCAACATTTCTTCCAACAATAGCTCCAAATGTTAATGGAGTATAAGGTGGTCTAAATGTAGTAGTACCTAATTCTCCCATTTTAACACCTGCAGTTTCAGCTATAATTCCAAGTGCATGCATGTTGGATAACTTTCCTTGATCGGTAGCCATACCTGTTGTTGTGTATCTTTTTACATGCTCAATTGATTTAAAACCTTCTCTTAAAGCTAATTTTACATCATTAGCAGTAGAATCATTTTGAAAATCTAAAAATGGTTTAGTTTTTCCCAAAGGTTTATCTGATGGAAGTAGCCAAATATTTTTTTTGTCTATTTCTTTTGAGGAAATAATTTCTAAATTCTCATAATCACTACTATTTAAATCTAAAAATTTATTAGTTAAATTGACAGAGTTTTTTATAACTTCATCTAGTTCAAAATCACCATTACAAGATCCTATACTTATTTGATCTAATTCAGATTTATCGGGTAGAAAAACATTGTCTTTATCTCTAAATTTTAACTTACCGCCAGATTGTGTGAATAAATGTACTCTTGGAGTCCATCCACCGGAGATACCTAAGCAATCACATTCTTCTTTTAATTTTTTTCCTAAAACTCCAGTACCATCCTCAGACAATTTCATAATTACAATAGAGTTAATTTTTTTATAACCATTTGTATTAACAACTGTAGATTTCCAATGAATTTTAATACCTAATTTTTCTGCTTGTTTAACGATTAACGAATTAGTTTTGTCTCTTATATCAATTACTGAATTAACACTTACACCACTATTGTTTAAAGAGATGGCAGTTTCATAAGCTGAGTCATTATTTGTAAATAAAGATACTTTTTGTCCACATTTAACTCCGTAGAAATCTATGTATTTTTTGATAGAAGATGAAAGAATAATGCCAGGTCTATCATTATTGTTGAAAATTAAAGGTCTCTCCATAGCTCCTGTAGCTATAATTACTTTTTTTGCCCTGATTTTCAAAAGTCTTTGACGAATTTTATCTTTTTTTTCATTTATACCTAAATGATCTGTTAAATTTTCTCTAGCTAAAAGATAATTGTAACTATGATAAGCAGCCAATGATGTTCTTGTTTTTATAGTTAAATTTTTAAGAGAATTTAAAGTTTCAATTTCTTTTTTTAACCAATCATTTGAATAAGAATTATTTATTTTAAAACATTCATTTTGTTGGAAAAGAGTAGTTCCGCCTAAGATATTTTTATCGTCTATTAATACAGTATTTAAATTATTTTTAGCTGCTGTTTTTGCAGCCATTATTCCAGATATACCTCCTCCAACAACTAAAACATCACAGTGTAAATATCTATGATCGTAAATATCTTTGTCAGGTTTTGTTGGAGATTTTCCAAGACCTGCAGATTTTCTTATAAAGTATTCATATAATTTCCAAAAATTAGCAGGCCACATGAATGTTTTATAATAGAAAGCTGCCGGTATAAGAGGGGAGAAAAAATTATTTACAGCACCTATGTCAAAATTAACACTTGGCCAGCAGTTTTGGCTTGTTGCTTCTAAACCCTCATACAATTCTATTTCAGTTGCTCTTGTATTTGGTTCTGTCATTGAAGCATCACTTCCAACTTGTACAATTGCATTAGGTTCTTCAGAACCACATGACATTATTCCTCTTGGACGGTGATATTTAAAGCTTCTTCCAACAAGGTGTATATTACTTGCTAATAAAGCAGATGCTAAGGTATCACCTTTAAAGCCATATAAAGTTTTGCCATCAAACTTAAAAGATATTTTAGATGTTTGATCAATAAACTTGTTATTAGTTATTCTTAAATTTTTGCTCATTATTTTATAGGAGGTTTTTCACCCATTTTGTATACAGCATGAATTTTATCATTTGATGTATCTCTAACCATATTGAACCATTTTCTACATCCGTGAGCATGATTCCATCTCTCTAATTGAACTCCTTTAATATTTTTTCTCATAAATAAAAATTCGGCCCATTGATCATCGCTTAATTCTGTAGGTTGTTTAGGTCTAACAATGTGTGCTTCACCACCAGCAGAAAATTCACTTTGATCTCTTTCACCACAATATGGACAATTAATTAAAAACATTAGTGTGCTACAGCAGCTGCTCCATGTTCATCAACAAGATCACCACTTACAAATCTATTAATATTAAAATCAGCATTTAGTTTATGAGGTTCATCGTTAGCAATAGTGTGTGCAAATAAATCACCAGAGCCTGGTGTTGCTTTAAATCCACCCGTACCCCAACCACAATTAAAATATAATCCTTTAATGTGTGTTTTACTAATTATTGGACTGGCATCTGGACAAATATCTACAATTCCACCCCATTGTCTTAACATTTTCATTCTACTAAAAATAGGGTAGAGCTCTAATATTGCTTTTAAAGTTCCTTCAACAACATCATGACTTCCTCTTTGTGTGTAAGAAACATAAGCATCAGTTCCAGCTCCAATAACTAATTCTCCTTTATCTGATTGACTAACGTAAGCATGAACAGCATTTGACATAACAACAGTATCTATGATTGGTTTAACTGGTTCTGATACCAATGCTTGTAAAGGTTTGCTTTCTAAAGGTAATTTTAATTCAACCATATTTGCAATAACGCTTGAATGGCCAGCCGCAACAACGCCAATTTTTTTTGTTTTTATAAAACCTTTTGTTGTTTCTATTCCTTCTACACTATCTCCATTTCTTTTTATTCCTTTAACTTCACAATTTTGAACAATGTCTACACCCATAGCATCAGCTCCACGAGCATAACCCCAAGCAACTGCATCGTGTCTTGCTGTGCCAGCTCTTCTTTGTAAAGTTCCTCCTAAAACTGGATATCTAATATCAGGTGAGGTATTTATTATTGGACAAAATTTTTTAACTTCTTCAGTATTTAACCAAACTGCATC
>CACDCI010000028.1 GCA_902551215.1 uncultured Pelagibacteraceae bacterium
GAAAAGATGTAGAAATGCATAAATATGCCATACAAATTACAGTTGCTGACTCTAGAGATGGAGCTTGTAGTAGTTCCACTTTGAAAGAGGCAAGTTCTTGGGGGAAAGTAGATGTAACTAAAGAACAAATGGTTTTTGCTGAAGCAACTAGTGTGTTGCCATTGATTGCAAGCGATTCATATCATCGAGGTGACTGGAAAAATAGAACCAGAAAAAACTTTTCAAAAATATTTGGATAAAAAATTGAAATACCTATCTAATAAAAATGGTTTTCTTGGAATTGATAATAAATTCAATTTTAAAGAAAGAGTAGTTGTTGTACCTTTTGGTTTAGAAAAAACTGTTAGTTATGGCGGAGGAACAAAGAATGGTCCAAAAGAAATTATTAAAGCTTCACACCAAGTAGAATTATATGATGAAGAATTATACTGTGAACCTTATAAAAAAATTGGAATCAAAACATTAAAACCATTTAAAATTAATAAAAATATAAAAAAAGCCCTAAAACAGATATCCAATATTAATGAGGAGATTTTAAATAAAAAACTTTTCCCTATAACATTTGGTGGAGAACATTCTATTACACCTGGATGTATTACTCCTTTTGCAAAAAAATATAAAAACTTATGTTTGTTACATTTTGATGCACACGCTGATTTAAGAGAAAGTTATAATGGAGAAAAGTTTTCACATGCATCAGCGATTAAAAGATGCTTAGATAATAAAAATGTATCAGTAATTTCATTTGGAATAAGAAATATTTCACAAAATGAAATTCCTTATTTAAAAAAAAACGCATATAGAATTAATATATTTTGGGCAAAAGATAAAGCTAAGTGGAATTTAAAAAAATTTAAAAAGCTGATTAAAAATAAAAATGTTTATCTAACATTTGATGTTGATGGATTAGACTCAAGCATAATGCCTGCAACTGGCACTCCAGAACCTGGGGGATTATTCTGGGATGAAACTTTAAATATAATAAAAATAGCAACAAAAAATTCTAATATTGTTGGAGCAGATATAAATGAATTATCTCCAATTAAGGGATTTAATTCTTACAATTTTTTGGTAGCTAAATTAGCTTATAAAATTTTATCTTATAAATTTTTATACAAATAATTATTTCTAACTAAGTAGTCTTAAAAGTGTTTAGTAATATTCTAAAAGGTATTAACATAATTAAAGCTATTAAAATTTTAACAGCCAAATCTCCAAAAGATAATGTGATCCAAGGTATTGCAGTTCCATAAAATGAAATCGAAAAAAATAAAAAAGTATCAACTATTGAACTAATAAGCGATGAAGTTAATGGTGCTATAAACCATTTTTCCTTTCTTAAATAATCAAAAATTTTTACATCTAATAATTGTGCTGCCATAAATGCAGTGCCTGATCCAATAGCTATTCTTATTGAAATTAAATCTGAAAAATTTGTTGAAAAAAAAAGTGTAGAAGCAACGCCTAAGACAAAACCAATATAAACAACTTTTCTTGCTACTAATTTTCCATAAAATCTATTTGCTAAATCTGTAATTAAAAATGCAACTGGATAAGTAAATGCACCATAAGTTAATATATTTTCCAAATTATAATAATTAACAGGAAATTGAACTAAATAATTTGATGACAAGACAACAACTCCCATTAAAACTGAGAGAAGTGGCAATAGCCTATTCATTAAGCAGTTTTTGCTAGAATTATTTTTTTAATTTTTTTTAATCTTGGAGACAAATTTTTGTTTTTTGCATTTTTTAAAAATTGATCAAAACTCCCCTTTTTATCTACTGATCTAACTCCAGCATTTGATACGTTAAGTCTCAAATTTTTTTTTAAAATATTGCTGGTAAATTTAACCTTTTTTAAATTTGGTAAAAATCTTCTTTTAACTTTATTGTTGGCATGACTAACTTTATGCCCTTTTAAAGGTATTTTTCCAGTTAATTCACATTTTTTAGACATAATAATTTTAAAGTGCTTGTATAAGATGTGATAATGATCTCGTCAAGTTTATATATAGGAAGTTAACTAAATTAAATACTAAAAATTGCAAATTGCTAAAATAATTATAGCAAAAGTCTTTTAGTTATGTTACGGAGAAAAAATGTTCCAAGTCTTCAATCAAAATTATAGAAAAACTTTAAAAAAATTGCCTCAAAATTTAACTATTAATTTTGTGAAAACCGGATTCAATTTTATGTTGTTTGTCTATTGGATGATAATTGTTTTAGGAACTTTTTTAATGTTAAATTAAAAAATATAAATGGAAGTATTTCTACCCATTGCAGAAGTTTCAGTAAACATAATATCAATTTTTTCTCTTAGTACAGTCGTTGGTGTGTTGTCAGGACTATTTGGAGTTGGTGGTGGATTTCTTATGACTCCTTTTTTAATATTCATGGGTATACCTCCAACATACGCTGTCGCAAATGAAGCAAATAATATACTTGCCACCTCTGTTTCAGGTTCAACAACACATTGGTTAAAAAATACATTAGATTATAAAATGGGATTAATGATAGTCATAGGTGGAGCGGCAGGAACAATCATTGGAATTCTTACTTTTACTTACTTTAAAGGAATAGGAAAAATAGACATAGTTATTTCTTTGGCTTACATGTATGTACTGGCTATTATTGGAACTGCAATGTTAGTTCAGGGTATTGGAGAAATAGATAGAGCTAGAAAAAAAATTATTATAAAAAAAAAATTACATTCTCATTATTGGATACATGGTCTTCCTTTGAGAATGAGATTTAAAAAATCAAAATTGTATGAAAGTGCTTTTACTCCAATTATAATTGGTTTATTGGTTGGTTTTATTGCAGCAATTATGGGTATTGGTGGTGCATTTATATTAGTTCCCGCAATGATTTATATTATTGGAATGCCAACTAAATTAATTCCAGGAACATCTTTGTTTGTAACTATTTTTGTTAGTGCAATTGTAACAGTTCTTCATGCGTTTAATTATGGATCTATAGACCTAATTTTAGTTTCAATGTTAGTCTGCGGATCAATTCTTGGTGTACAAATTGGACAAAAAATTGGTGAATTTATTGATAGCTCAGAACTAAAAACTCTTTTAGCGATTCTTTTATTAGCTGTAGGTATAGCCATTGCATATGATAGTTTTTTTGCAGTACATGATGTAAAACAAATAATTAATAATGGCACAAGAAATTTGGCTCCTTTTTCAAGTTTTATTAAAAATCTTTCAGAAAATTTTTCAATTATTTATGGAATAATTTCTATTATTTTTGCTATTGTATTGGGAATTTCCGCTGCTTTTATTAGAAGATTTTTTTCTAATTTAAGAAAAAAATATATACAAAAAAATTAATTTTCTTTCTTACCAATTATATTTTGAAAATTACTTACACCTTTATTTATCAATAATTCTTTTAGCTCTTTTTTAATTTTAACAACAATATTTGGACCTTCATAAACCATTCCTGTATACAGTTGTATGAAATTTGCACCAGCTAAAAATTTAGCATAAGCGCTTTCTCCAGAATCAACTCCTCCAACGCCAATAATAGGGATTTTACCTTTTAATAAATTATAAAAAATATTTATTAATTGATTAGATCTTGATTCTAAAGGTTTGCCTGATAATCCACCTTTTTGATGTTTTGATATATTGATTAAATTTTCCCTCTTTCCCTCAGTAGTATTTGAGACAATTATCCCTTTAATTTGATTATTTAACAATATTTCGCTTATCTGAGTTGCCTGTTGATCTAAAATATCTGGTGAAATTTTAACAACTATTGGTGTATTTGATTTTAATTCTTTCATTTGTAAATTAATTGAACCTATTAATTTTTCTAATTTATTTTGATCATGAAATTCTCTTAAATTTTCTGTATTAGGTGATGAAATATTTATAGTTATATAATCTGCAATATCATGAAATTTTTTAAGACAAGTCAGGTAGTCATTTAACTTGTCTTTGCTGTCCTTGTTGGGCCCTATGTTTACACCTAATAAACCAATTGGTTTTTTTGACTTAATTTTAGAGCTTACATTATCAGCACCAAAACTGTTAAATCCTAGCCTATTAATAAGTGCCTGGTCTTCTTCAAGTCTAAAAACTCTTGGTTTTGGATTGCCAAATTGTTTTATAGGTGTAACAGTTCCAGCTTCTACAAAGCCAAACCCCAATCTAAATAATGAATTATACACCTCTGCATTTTTATCAAATCCAGCTGCCAAACCTATCGGATTCTCTATTTGTTTTCCAAATAAATTTGTTTTAAACATCGGATCGTTTTTATTTTCATCAAAAATATTTGGAATCAAATTAAATTTTAAAGATTTTATTGCTAAATCATGAGCAGTTTCAGGATCAAATTTAAAAATTAATGACCTTAATTTTGAAAACATTATTTTATTTTATCTTTAATAAGTTGTTTAGTTTCATTAACTCCAAAAAAACTTATGAAGTTTCCCATTCTAGGTCCATTTTCATCACCAAAAACTACTTCGTAAATTAATTTAAACCAATCTCTTAAATTTTCTTTATAACCATTCTCTTTGCCAACAGAATAAATTTTAGTCTGTATATCTTCTGGAGTCATTCCATCATTGCAAATTTCCAAAGTATTGGTTAATGCTTTAAGAGCATTTTTTTCACTATCGTTTGGTTTTTTGTATTTTTTCTTTTGTTTAATTACATCTTGAAAATATTTAATTGCATAACTTATTAAATTATCAAAAATTGGATGTTCATTTTCAGAAATATTCTTTTTATATTTTTTGACAAATTTCCATAGTAATTCTTTTGTATTAGCATTACTTGCTTCAACTAAATTTAATAACATTGAAAAAGTCATGATAATTTTTTCCTTTGGCATTTTTCCGTTATGTACATGCCAAACTGGATTCATTAATAATTGTAATTCATTTTGATTATTTCCTTTTTCAATAAAATCTAAATATTCATCTACTGCCTTAGGTACAATTTCTTTATAAAGTTTTTTTGCTCTTTTTGGATTTTGATACATGAATAAAGATAAACTCTCTGGTGAAGCGTATTTTAACCATTGATCAATTGTAATACCATTGCCTTTCGATTTAGAAATTTTTTCACCTTTCTCATCTAAAAAAAGCTCATAAGCAAATCCTGATGGATTATTTTTTCCCATTAATTTAATTATTTTTGTTGATAATATTGCGCTCTCGATTAAATCTTTTCCATACATTTCAAAATCAATATCAAGAGCATACCATCTCATCGCCCAATCAACCTTCCATTGCAATTTGCAATTTCCATCTAAAATACTAGTCTCAAGTTTTTTTCCATTATTATCAAATATTATTTTTGATTTTTCTTTTAAAATTTCTAGAACTGGAATTTCTAAAACAACTCCAGTTTCTGGACAAATTGGCAGGAATGGACTGTATGTTTTTTGACGCTCCTTGCCTAGTGTTGGAATAATTATATCTATGATATCTTGATATTTTTCTAAAACAATTTGTAGTGTAGGATTAAAAAATCCTGACTTATAAAGAGCAGTGGAACTTTTAAAGTTATATTGAAATTTAAATTGATTTAAAAAATTTTTTAACATTTCATTATTATGTTCTCCAAAACTATTATATTTTTTGAAGGGATCAGGTACACTGGTCAAAGGTTTGTGTAAATTTTGATTTAAAAGATCTTGATCGGGGACATTATCTGGAATTTTTCTTAGTCCATCCATATCATCAGAAAATGTAATAATTTCTTTTGGTATATCTGTAATATGATTTAGTGCATTAACTATCATTGAAGTTCTAGCAACTTCTCCAAAAGTTCCTATATGAGGAAGGCCACTCGGACCATATCCAGTTTGTAAAGTAATTTTTCCCTTTTTTTCAATAGAAATTTTTTTGTCTTTTAATATTTTTTTTGCCTCAACGAACGGCCAGGCATTAGTTTTATCTAAATTTATTTTTTCAATCACTATTTATAATAACAAAATATCTTATATTTGGTGTTTTTATTAATTCTTATAGAGTTGAAATTTATTTACCATAAAATAATGTCCATTCAAAATGTCCAATTATAAAACTGTTTTTTTTACCTTGGGAGTTCTGCAAATTATTCTAGGCATCTCAATGGTAATTCCAATTGTAATTCAGATTATTTATAATGAGCTAGATTCGTCATTTATTGGTGCTGGAATGATAACAATAATATTTGGAGTATTGTTTTTTTTATCAAATATAAATCATGAAAAAAAATTAAACTTACAACAAGCTTTTTTATTAACGTCTTTATCTTGGATTGGTATTGCAATATTTGGATCATTGCCTTTTATTTTTTCAAATCTTGAATTATCAATAACTGATGCAGTCTTCGAAAGTATGTCAGGCATAACAACCACTGGTTCAACTATAATTACAAATTTAAATGATGCACCTAAAGCAATTCTTGTTTGGAGAGCAATTCTTCAATGGCTTGGTGGGATTGGTATAATTGTAATGGCCATAACATTAATGCCAATAATGAATGTTGGAGGAATGCAACTATTTAAGATATCAACTAGTGATAAATCCGAAAAAATTTTACCAAAGTCAAAAGAAATTTCAATAAGACTAATTTTAATCTACTTAGGATTAACTTTGCTTTGTGCATTTTTTTATAAAATCTTTGGAATGAGCTTTTTTGATAGTTTGACACACTCCATGACAACAATTGCCACTGGCGGTTTTTCTAATTATAATGAATCTATAGGATATTTTGATAGCGCAACTATTGAAATAACTTCAATAATTTTTATTATCTTGGGTAGCATACCTTTTATTGCTTATATTAAATTTTTAAGTGGAAATAAAAAAATATTCATTTCAGATTCTCAGATAAAATCATTTATTAAAATAATTATAATTTCAATACTTATATTATTTTTTTATTTATTTTTACAAAGTAAAAATTTTGAAGATATAAGTTTAAGAGCAATATCCTTTAATGTTATATCAATTTTAACTGGCACAGGATATGTAACAAAAGAATTTGATAATTGGGGAAGCTTCTCTTTAATATTTTTCCTTATATTAATGTTTATCGGTGGATGTGCTGGATCGACCACTTGTGGAATAAAAATTTTTAGAGTTCAAATATTATATCTTTTCTTAATTAATCAGTTAAAAAAAATTATTTATCCTAGAGGAATTTTCATAATTAAATATGAGAATAATAGTGTGGATGAAAAATTTATGGCTTCTATTATTTCATTTATATATCTGTATATAATAATATTTTTTGTAATGACTGCTTTATTGTCACTTTCCGGTTTGGATTTTATTACTTCTATTTCTGGCTCTGCAACAGCAATTTCAAATGTTGGTCCTGGTTTAGGTGCAATTATTGGACCAAATGGAAGTTTTTCTCTTCTACCAGATTTTTCTAAATGGATATTAAGCATAGGTATGATTTTAGGAAGACTAGAATTATTTGCTATATTAGTTTTATTTCTTCCTTCTTTTTGGAGAAATTAATTGTGATTAAAAAAAAACAAAATTTATCAATTTTTTTTGAAAAAAAAACTTTAAAAATGTTATTTTTAGGATTTTCATCAGGACTGCCAATTTTATTAGTTTTCTCAACATTATCTGTGTGGCTTGTAAAAGCTGGAGTTAATAGAAGTACTATCACTTTATTTAGTTGGGCAGGTTTTGCTTATGCTTTTAAATATATGTGGTCACCTTTGGTTGATAATTTAACACTACCTATATTTCAAAAATTTGGACATAGAAAAAGCTGGTTACTTCTATCACAAGTTATGATCGTAGCCTCTTTACTATTTACTGCTTCAAGCGATCCTTCTAAAAGTCTAATTTTTACAGCAATAGGAATAACTTTCGTAGCTTTTTCAAGTGCAACGCAAGATATTGTTATAGATGCTTTTAGAATTGAATCTGCTCCCCAAAAGTATCAGGGTGCTTTATCTTCAATGTATATAGCTGGATACAGGTTGGCAATGCTGACTTCTGGCGCTGGAAGTCTTTGGTTAGCATCATATTTAGGAGCAGAAGTATATAATGTTCGTGTATGGCAAATTGTTTATCTTTTTATGACATCATTAATGCTAGTAGGAATATTAACTACAATTTTTTCGTCAGAACCTAAAATTAAAAGATCAAAAATCATTAAGATAAATTATCACTTCAAATTTTTTATAGTTTTTATTTTAGCAATATTAGGATTTTTATTTTTATATTCATTCATTAATAATCCATTTAGTAAAGAAGAAATTTTGAATAAATTTTTATTTGCAACTTTAAGAATTTTATTGTGCTTTATCCTGTCCGGGGTAATAGTTTGGATTTTTATATTGTCCAAATTCATTTCTATGAAAGATACAAACCACATGTATATTAAACCTATAACAAATTTCACAAACAGGTATGGAAAATTTGCAATATCAATTTTATTATTAATTGGATTATATAGAATAGCTGACATAGTCATGGGAGTTATTGCTAATGTTTTTTATCTTGAAAAAGGTTTTAATATTAATGAAATAGCAACATATTCAAAATTTTTTGGTGTTTTCGCAACCATTTTTGGTGGATTTCTTGGTGGAATTTTTGCTTTAAAATTTGGAACTATGAGGGCATTATTTTTAGGTGCTTTGATAGCTGCCGCAAGTAATCTATTATTTGCATGGTTGGCCGTTGCACCTATTAGTATTAAATTTCTAATAACCGTAATTACTGCTGACAATATTTCAAGTGGATTTGCCGGAGCAGCTTTCGTAGTATATTTATCAGGATTAACTTCAGTTAAATTTACAGCAACTCAATATGCACTTTTCAGTTCAATAATGCTTTTTTTACCTAAATTGATAGCTGGAT
>CACDCI010000029.1 GCA_902551215.1 uncultured Pelagibacteraceae bacterium
AGTTATTCGTATGTTGACAAAAAATCAATTGGGCTTTTTGTACATGTTTCTTTCCATATGTGCATTTTCTGTAATGGATTTAATAGTTAAATGGTCGGAAAATTATCCCGTTGGACAAGTTTTATTTTTTAGAGGTTTTTTTGGAATGATTACAATATTTTTTTTTATAATTCCTAGAGAAAGATATTTTAATTTTTATAAAACTAATAGATTTTTTCTTCATTTTCAGAGATGTGCATCTGGATTAATTGCAATCGTTGCAATTTTTATAGGTTTAAGAAACCTTCCACTAGCAACAGTTGTTAGTATTTCATTTGCTGCACCAATTTTTGCAACAATTATGTCAATTTTTTTTTTAAATGAAAAAGTTGGTTTGTATAGATGGTTAGCTGTAATAGTTGGTTTTGTTGGCATATTAATAATTTCAGAACCTGGATTTAGTTCTCTTAATATTTACTACATATACCCAATAATTTTTTGCTTAGGACTTTCATATGTTGCAATTACAATAAGACAATTATCATCAACTGAACCAGTTTGGCTTATAGGTCTTTATTTTTCTTTTTCCATAATGATAATTAGTTTTTTTACTTTACCTATGGGCTGGATATTACCCACTTTAAAAGATTTGTTTCTTCTATCGATGGTAGGAGTTCTAGGTGGTTTCGCAAACTTATGGCTTACTCAATCATATAAATTTTCAGAAGTTTCTCTTGTTACACCATTAAAGTATTTAGCTTTAATTTTTGCAATTTTTTTTGGGTATATATTTTGGAATGAAATTCCTAGTGTTAAAACATTAATTGGATCTATATTAGTTATTATTTCTTCAGTAATTATTTTTAGAAGAGAAATTTATCTAAAAAAACAAGTTTCCATAGCACGCCATGACTAAACCACCTAAATATTGGCATAAAGCCAAAAAAATATTATCTAAAAGAGATCCCGTATTAAGAAAAATCATAAGAAAATATAAAAAAGGTTTTTTAACTACAAAAAAAAGACCTTTTTTTTCCATTTGTCGTACAATTGTTGGTCAGCAAATAAGCACTAAAGCAGCAGATTCAATTTGGAGAAAGTTTGAAATAAAGTGTAGAAAAAAAATTTCTCCAGAAGTTATTTTAAAGTTGTCTGCTCATTCATTAAAAGGCGCAGGATTATCTCGTCAAAAAGTAACTTACTTAAAAAATATTGCTAAAAGCTTTAAAAAAAAATCTTTCAATATTAGAGATTTAAAAAAAATGGATGACGATTTAGCAATTGATTATATAACTCAATTGAAAGGATTAGGAGTTTGGTCGGCTCAAATGTTTTTAATGTTTAATTTAAATAGATCAGATATGTTTCCAACGAAAGATGTGGGGTTGCTAAGAGCAATATCAAAAAATTATAAAGTATCTTACCCACCTAGCAAAAGATTTTTGAATAAAATTTCAAAAAAACATTCTGGCTACAGAAGTGTTTTTACTTGGTACATGTGGAGGAGTATTGACCCAGTTGATGTTGAGTACTAGACACCCTCAACAATTTGTAAATTTCTTTCCGTTGTATCTTTAGCTAAGTTCCAGCCATCTTGATATTCTTTTGAATTATGGCACTCAACTGCTTTTTCGTAACTTGGAAATTCCCAAACTACTAATCTTTTAAAATCGTCTCCTTCTAGTTTTATGAATTTTCCACCTCTGACCAATGGTTTTCCACCATAACTTTTTATTATCGGAGTTACTTTAGCTGCATAATTTTTAAGATTATCGATGCTCTCAATTTTTTTATATAAAGCTATCCAGTATCCTTTCATTTTAATCTATCCATTCTTTTAATCTATCTTTATTTTGTTTAATAAATTCAGGTAAATTATTAAATTCATATTTTTCAAGCTTTTTTCTTTTGTCATCTCCATATTTTTTAGAACTTTTATCTACAAACATATCATAAATTGTTAAATTATTTTTTATAAGTTCATTAATTTTCTTTATGCCCAATTCTTCTACTTCATAGTCTCTATGGTGCAAATATGATTTAAGTTTAAGTTCTAACTTATCAGCATTTTTTAAATTAGAAAAATGCCAACCTCCGTTGTTAACAAAATATTTATTAATATATTTTGTATCAGAGAATAATGTATCAAGCCTCCAAAAAAAAAATCTTTTACTTTTAATATTTCTTAACCATTGTGGGCTTTTTAAATATTTTTTTTTACAACCTTTGGTGCCATACCAAGTAAAATTTGGAAGATATCTATTTAATTTGTAATAAAAAATGTTTTGTTCAAACATAATTATTTGGTTCTTAATTTTTTCAAGTTTAATCGATTCAAAATTTGGTATTTCATCAACATCAGAAATTAAAATTAAATCATCAGCAGCAGCGTTACTTAGTCCTTTGGATATATGATTTCTTTGATCATTTTCTCTTAAATGTGCATTTGTTATTAATTTGTATGATTTAATACCTTCGTTATCTTCTTTATTTACTTTATGTATTTTTGTTGGCTCATTTTCATGGACAATATAGATGATTTTATGATCAAATTTTTTATATTTTTTTATGTCAAATTGGAGTTGCCTCTCTTTTCCGTTGTGGAAATATTTACTTTCTACAATTACAAAAAAATCTACATGCTGATCTAAAATATTTAACCTAAGATCAAGCAATAAATCTTCATCATAAAACATAAAACAATCAAAAATTTTCATAAATAAATTACTTAGATGGATAATTTTTTATCCAATGTTTTGCTATATCTATTCTTTTACATATCCAAACATCTTCATGATTTAAAACATAATCTAAAAATTTTTTTAAAGACTGTATTCTTCCTGGTCTACCAATTAATCTACAGTGTAGTCCAACTGACATCATTTTTGGAAATGTTTTGCCCTCATTATATAAAGCATCAAAGCTATCTTTAAGATATGTATAAAATTGATCTCCACTATTAAATCCTTGATTTGTTGCAAATTTCATATCATTATTATCTAAGGTGTATGGAACAATTAATTGTTTTTTGTTTCCTCTCTTTTCCCAGTAAGGCAGATCGTCACTATAGGAATCGCTATCGTAAAGAAAACCTCCTTCTTCCATCACCAAACTTCTAGTATTAGGACTGCAACGACCGGTGTACCAACCTAACGGTCTTTGACCAAATATTCTTTTTATGGATTGAATAGCAAGCTTCATATGTTTTTTTTCTTCAGATTTAGAAATGTTTTGATAATCAATCCATCTCCAACCGTGTGAGGCAACTTCATAATTTGATTTTTTAATAGCTTCACAAACTTCTTGGTTTCTTTCCAAAGCCATACCAACACCAAATATTGTTATAGGAATTTTTTTTTCTTGAAATAGTTCATGGACTCTCCAAAATCCTCTTTTGGAACCATATTCATAAAATGATTCCATATTTATATGGCGACCTTTAATTGGTTTAGCTCCTATGATTTCAGATAAAAAAACCTCAGAATTCTTGTCTCCATGTAACAAACAACTTTCTGCTCCTTCTTCATAATTTAAAACTATTTGGAGAGCTATTCTTGCATTGTTTGGCCATTTGACTTTTATCTTGCTAGACCCATAACCAACCATATCTCTAGGATATTTCTTATTTGTATTTGAGCGATATTTTTTCATTTTTAAAATTGTGAATTACTAAATTATTACCTATTCCTTTTCTGTCTATTACTAAAAAATTCATATTTTTTGTAGATATTAAAGGAAAATGCCATATTCCAGGTTTGTAGTTTATTCCACTTTGTTTTGGCACAATAAAAGATTCTATTTTTTTGATATTTGGCCTTTTGCCTTTTGGGGCAACAAATACTAAAAAAGTAGTTTCTTTCATTGGAATAAATGCTTGGCTTCCAAGTGGATGTTTTTCCATCATTTTTATATTCATTGGAAATTTTCTTTTTTTCGCTGAAAAAATGCTCATAATTGTTTTTCCTTTTTTTGAGGAAGTATTGATTTTACACAAGTTATCAAATCTTTTTGCATAACCATTGTTGATATTTATTGGTTTTATTTTTTTTACAGATATTAAGTCACCAAATTTTTGAAATTTTTTTTTTGTTATTTTTTTTGGTTTTATAATAATCTTCATTTGATCACTTTTCCAAAAGTTCTAATTCTTGAAATACCACCATCAGGATAAATATTAACTCTAATATAATTAATTTTATTTTTTTTCATTGTTCTATTTTTAAAACTATGTTTTTTATTAGCATTAAGATGAGCCTTGTTTAATAGCGACCTCCATCTATTAGATTTTTTTACTACTGTATAATTTGATATTTTTTTAGGAATATATGTTGCTTGCACTGAACAGCTATCCGGGTAGTTCCCTTTAAAGTGGTGAGTATCAATTTCAATTTTATTAATAATTCCCGTTCTTCCTAATTTTATTATAAGCCAGTCAAAATTTTTTCCTCTACTTCTCCTTGTTTCCCATCCATCGCCCATATTTTTGCCTTTACCTGGAGATAAAACATTTTCTGCTCTTCCAAAATGTTCATTGTTACAACCTACAATCGAAGCTCCGTTTAACACAGAAGTAAGATTAATTAATTTATTTCCAAAATTAATTTTTTTAATTTCAACTTCTCCATAAACTCTAAGTCTCGCGACCCCACCATCGGGAAAAATATTTAATTTGATGTGAGTGAAAATGGATTTATTTTTAATTTTAAAATTATGATTTTTGTTTGGTTTAAGTTTTTTTTTATTTAAAATTTTGGTCCATCTTGTTTTGATGTTTAGTTTTTTATTAGAATGACAAGCTTCTAGCGAAGCGTATGTTGGTTGATTGCCATTGAAATGAGATGTATCAATGTCAACGTTAAAAATTTTCCCTGGTCTTCCAAGTTTTATTATTAAATAATCAAAACCTTTTTTTCTTCTTCTTCTTGTTTCCCACCCATCCATCCATTTTCCATGTTTATCAAAAACTCCTTCTTTAAAGATTGGTGGGTTCGGATTAAGTATTCTATTGGCAGATGCAAAAAAGTCATCAGTTTTAAAAATTACTTTTGAACCAAGTCTTGGCTCAGCTAAATTAATCATTTTACCGTTGATAAATTTTTTCATATTATTTATTTAATTATTTCACTCAGACGAAAGCTCGCAATTTTTTTTACTTGTCTTTTTGCTTCTTCAAATTCTAAATTTATATTATTTGTTATTCTTTGTCTAAAAATATTCAATATTTCTTCTTTATTTTTTCCTTTAACCGCAATAATAAAAGGAAATCCAAATTTTATTTTATACTCTTCATTTAGCTTTTTAAATTCTGCAAATTCTTCATCAGTACATTCGTTTAAGTTTGCATTTTTTTGCTCATTTTTTGAATCTTTGGTCAATTTTTTTCCAACAGCTAAATGAGGGTGAGCATTGAGAATTTTTAAATGATTTTCTTTATTAGTATTTTCAAATATTTCCATCATTTTTAAAAAAAATTCTTCATAATTTTTATAAGGTTTTGAATCATAGGATTTTTGAGCAATCCACTCTGTCTTTTCAAAAATATTTCCAAAAATGGATATAAAATCAGGTTTACTTAATTTATTAATCTTATCTATTGAATTCATATAAGACTTATTCTTATCTTAGTTTTAATATTTTAATTATGCATTTATTGTATGTATATTATATACATATCTTTATGACAAAATTAACTACACATGTTTTAGATGTTTATTCTGGTAAGCCAGGTAGCAGTATTAAGGTTGATTTATACCAGATTAAAAATAACAAAAGAGAAAAATTAAATAGCGTTATTTTAAATAATGATGGTCGAGCTGATAAGCCTTTAGTCGAAGGCTCAAATTTTAAAGAAGGACAGTACGAACTTGTTTTTTTTGTAGGTGATTATTTTAAAAAAATAACAGAAGTACCCAAAATTCCTTTTTTAGATGACGTTGTTGTAAAATTTGGAATTTCTAATGCCAAAGAACATTATCATGTGCCTTTGCTCGTTTCACCTTGGAGTTATTCTACATATAGAGGAAGTTAAATGACCTCCAGCACTATTAATTTTGTTTGGAATAATAAAATTATTAGAATTAATAATCCAGATCCCAACGAAACTTTGCTTAATTTCATTAGGTTAAAAATAAAAAAAACTGGAACTAAAGAAGGATGTGCCGAAGGTGGTTGTGGTGCATGTACAGTTGTTTTAGCTGAGTTAAAAAAAAATAATTTAACTTATAAAACGGTTAATGCCTGTATTTCTTTTGTTACAATTTTACAAGGAAAACAATTAATAATTGTCGAAGACCTTGTAAATGACAATGGATCTTTACACCCGGTGCAAAAAGCAATGATAGATTATCATGGCTCACAATGTGGTTTTTGCACACCAGGATTTGTAATGTCTTTATTTGCAATGCAAAAAAATTATTCATCTTACAATAATGAAAATATTAAAGATTCTATTTCTGGAAATTTATGTCGTTGTACAGGTTATAGACCAATCATAGATGCTGCTAAAAGTTTAAACAATAAAGGCAGTTCAGATAAATTTGTTAAGAATAAAACAAAAACTATAAATCTTTTAAAAAAAATAAAACCAGAAAATATAAATATAACTAATAGGAATAAAAAATATTTTGCACCAAGAACTATTAATGAATTAAAAAAAACAATCAAAGATCATCCAAATTCAAAATTTTTAAGCGGAGGTACCGATCTTTCTTTGATTGTTACAAAAGAAAGAAGAGATATAGATAATATGATTTCTCTAAATTCAATTAATGAACTTAATTTTATTAAAAAAAAAAATGAAAATATAATAGTAGGTGCGTCAACCCCATTAAGTGAATTTGAATTATTTATAAAAAAATATTATTCCGATTTCAGCGCTATATTAAATAGATATGGCTCGATTCAAATAAGAAATGTTGGAACAATTGCCGGCAATATTGCAACAGCTTCGCCAATTGGCGATACTTTACCATTATTGTTATCTCTTGATGCTAAGGTTGTTTTACAGAGTTTAAATAAAAAAACAATTTTACCTCTAAAAAATTTTTTTGTTAGTTATCGTAAAACTAAATTAAAAAAAAGACAGTTTATTCACTCAATAATAATCCCAATATTTAAAAAAAGTATTTTTAAAGCATATAAAATATCAAAAAGAATAGATGATGATATATCATCAGTGTGTGCATCTTTTAATTTAGAAATAAAAAATAAAAAAATAAAAAATATAAAAATTGCATATGGTGGCATGGCACCAATTCCTAAAAGAGCAATTAATTGTGAAAAAATTCTTATTAACAAAAATATATCTAAAGAAAATATTGAAAAAGCAAAAAAAATCTTAGAGAAAGATTTCAAACCTATTAGCGATATGAGAGCAAGTAAAAATTATCGAATGAAGATAGCAAAAAATTTATTAATGAAATGTTTTATAGAAATTAACAATAATAAATTATTAAGATTAAATTAAACAATGAATAAAAATTCTTTTATTAACGAAAAAAGACCACATGACAGCGCATTTAAGCATGTAAGCGGATATGCTGATTATACAGACGATATTAATGAACCAAGAGGAACATTGCATGGAGCTATCGGATGGAGCAAAAAATCACATGCTATAATCAAAAAAATAGACTTAAGAGAAGTTTGGAAAAGTGAAGGTGTTATCTCAGTCATTGGATACAAAGATATTCCAGGAAGAAATGATGTAGGCCCAGTTTTTGACGGCGATCCAATCTTTCCACCTAGTAAAGTCGAGTATTATGGACAACCTTTGTTTGCTGTTGCTGCAATTTCTACTGAGCTTGCAAGAAAAGCTGTTTTAAAAGCTAAAGTTACTTATAAAACTTTAAAACCTATAATATCAATAAAAGAAGCATTAAAGAAAAAAAAATTTGTTTTAAAAGGAATAAAAGTACAAAGAGGGAATCCTACAAAAGCAATTCGTAGATCTAAAAACTATTTAAAAGGTAGTTTCACCACAGGTAGTCAGGAACATTTTTATTTAGAAGGACAAGTCGCATTTGCAATACCTAAAGAAGATAAAGATTTATTAGTTTATAGCTCAACACAACATCCATCAGAAACACAACAAATTATTGCAAAGATGCTTAATCAAAAAAGTAATTCAATTACAGTATTAGTTCGAAGACTTGGTGGTGGTTTTGGTGGAAAAGAAACAAATTTTATGACTTCGAGCATTTGTTCATTGCTTGCTTACAAAACTAAGAGACCTGTTAAACTTAGATTGGATAGAGATGATGATATTATTATAACTGGAAAGAGACATGATTTTTATTCGGAGTACGAAGTTGGTTTTAATAATTTAGGAATTATTGAAGGCTTAAAAATTAAATTAGCTTCAAGATGCGGGATATCTCCAGACTTATCAGGTGCAATTAATGGAAGAGCTATATTACATATTGATAATGCATATTATCTTCCAAATGTTCAAGTGCAGAATTACCTATGTAAAACTAATACTGTCTCTTCAACAGCCTTTAGAGGATTTGGTGGAAATCAAGGAATGATGGCTATTGAAAATATAGTAGATAATATTTCAAGATACTTGCATAAAGATCCTTCTCAAATTAGAAAAAATAATTTTTATCAAAAAAATAAAAAAAATATTACACATTATGGAATGAAGATTGAGGATAATGTTATTCAAGAAATTTTTAATAAACTGCTGAAAAAATCAAACTATAAAAAAAGATATTCTAAAATTAAAAAATTTAATTTAAAAAACAAATATTTAAAAAAAGGTATTGCTATTACACCAGTAAAATTTGGTATTTCTTTTACTAC
>CACDCI010000030.1 GCA_902551215.1 uncultured Pelagibacteraceae bacterium
TAATTAATTTAAGCAAAGAAAAATCAAATTATATGAAAAAATACTTAAATGTTTTAGATAAGATAGAAATATCTTCAAAAAGAAATCTCTACTTTTGTAGTAAAAAATAAAATTTTATTATAATGGTGCCCCCACCAAGAATCGAACTTGAAACTCATCCTTACCATGGATGTGTTATGCCATTTAACTATAGGGGCAAAATTGACTATCTTAAAGAAACTAATGTATTAAACAAATTTATTCAAATTATTGCCTTAATTTTTTTCTTATAATGCTCTATATCTAGCATAGGAAAAATTGTTATGGGAATTCATTACGATTATAAATCAACAAGAGGCATGAAAGCTATGGAAAAGCAAGCCAAGAGAGAGAGAAAACTTGCTGAAAGGAAAGCTAAACGACAAGCTAAAGAAGGAGTTAAAAAGGAAGCTGATATCAATATGATCTCAGATGTTACCAAGCCAATTACTCTTGATGATTTAACAAATCCAGATAAAAAATGAATAATAGCTATAAAGACAAAATTAATAAACTGGAATTAGCTTTAAGAAAAAATTTAAAAAAAAGAAAACTATTTCAAAAAAAACTTAAGAAAAAAAATAAATAGATGGCTGTTCTTTCTGATAAATGGATAAGAAAAATGGTATCTGAACATAAGATGATTTCTCCATTTGAAGATAAGCAAATAAGGCAAAACAAAATTTCTTATGGCCTATCATCATTTGGCTATGATGCAAGAGTTTCAAATGAATTTAAGATATTTACTAATGTTAATTCAGAAATTGTCGACCCTAAAAATTTTAAGGCTAGCAACTTTGTTACTAAAAATGTTTCAGAATGTATTATTCCACCTAATTCATTTGTACTAGCGAGTACAGTTGAGTATTTTAAAATACCAAAAGATGTTTTGGTTGTTTGCTTAGGAAAATCAACTTATGCAAGATGTGGAATAATAGTAAATGTAACTCCTTTAGAACCAGGATGGGAAGGTCATGTAACTTTAGAATTTTCAAACACAACACCTTTGCCCGCAAAAGTATATGCCAATGAAGGTGTTGCTCAATTTATATTTTTAAAAGGAAATGAAACTCCAGAAACAACCTATTCTGATAGAAATGGAAAATATATGGGACAAACTGGAGTAACTTTACCTAAAATATAATAATGGAAAAATTGGAAGTCTTTGGAGCAAAAATGCTCAAAGGACAAGTTAGAATTTCAGGTTCAAAAAACGCTTCATTGCCAATACTGGCTGCAACTTTGCTCTCAGACAAAAAAATATATTTAAACAATCTTCCAAAAGTAAAAGATATTGAAACTATGTTATTACTTTTAAAATCTCTAGATACAAAAATAGAATATACTAAAAACAAGAAATTAGTTTTAATTAAAAATAATAAAAAAAATAAAACGTTTGTTTCTTATAGTTTAGTTAAAACTATGAGAGCTGGAATTTTAGTTCTTGGCCCATTGCTCGCAAGATATTCAAAGGCTAAAGTGTCATTACCGGGTGGTTGTGCAATAGGAACAAGACCCATAGACATTCATTTAAAAGCTTTATCAAAACTTGGTGTAAGTTATAAAATTTCCAAAGGATATGTTCATGCCAAAGCTCCAAAAGGTTTATTTGGAGCTAAAATAAAATTTCCAAAAATTTCAGTAGGAGCGACTGAAAATTTAATCATTGCAGCGTGCTTAGCAAAAGGAAAAACTATTTTGTCTAATTGTGCTATTGAACCAGAAATAAAAGATTTGGTTAACTTTCTAAATAAAATGGGATGTAAAATTAAATGGATTGGAAAAAGAACAGTAAAAATTTTAGGAGTCAAGAAATTTAATGAAGTAAATTATAAAATAATGGCCGATAGAATAGAAGCAGGAACTTATTTAATTGCGGCCGCTATAACAAAAGGTAAGATAAAAATATCAGGAATTAATCCCAAGATCGTTAAAATAGAAATAGATATTTTAAAAAAAATAGGAGCAGAAATAAAATTAAAAAATAATAATATTTTTATTCAGGGAAATAAAAAAATTAAAAGCATTAATATAAATACAGCTCCTTATCCTGGCTTTCCAACTGATTTACAGGCACAAATGATGGTCTTATTATGTAAAGCAAATAAAAGATCTGTAATTAGTGAAAAAATTTTTGAAAATAGATTTATGCATGTTTCTGAACTTAATCGTATGGGTGCAAAAATAGAAATTAAAGGAAATAGAGCAATAATTGAAGGAAATACTAAATTTGAAGGAGCTGAGTTAATGGCAACTGATTTAAGAGCCTCTGTTTCTTTAATTTTAGCTGCATTAGCATCAAAAAATAAATCTGTAATTAATAGAATTTATCATCTCGACAGAGGATATGAAAAAATTGAAACAAAATTAAAAAAAATAGGAGCTAAAATAAAAAGATTAGCTTAAAAAATGATAAAAAGATATTTAGCAAAAATTCTAGCTAAAGATAGACAAGGCTTGCAAGTGATCTCAGCTTGTTGTGCGGGCGCAAAGGTAAAAATAACTGATATAAAGTATTTACCTAGAAATAAAATATTTTTACTATCTTTAGAAAGACTTAACAAAGAATCAAACAATGATAGCTTAAAAATTAATAGTATTTGTAAATTTGAATTTGTAGATAGTGTTAAGTCCAAAAATATTAACCAAAATGATTTAAATTTAGTGCTGGAATTATTTACTATTGAAGTTTTAAAAAATAAGGAAAATTTCGAGATAAACTTAATTTTTTCTAATAATGGGTATATAACATTACTAACAGAAATAGTTGAGGCTACCCTTGAAGATTTTATAAATGATTAAAATTTTAGATAGTAAAAAAAAAAACTTCAATTCTTCCTTGGATAATTTGCTTTCAAAAAGGAAAAGTAAGATAAAATTTAATCGCAGCATAATTGTCAATATAATTAAAGATATAAAAAAAAAAGGAGATAAAGCGCTTATAAAATATGAAAAAAAATTTTCAAAAAATTCAAAAATTTTATCAAAACCTATAGAAATTAAAAAACAAATTAGAAATTTAGATCAAAAAGTTAAAAAATCTATTGACCTTTCATATAAAAGAATTTTTGAATTTCACTTAAAACAAAAAGCAAAAGATATTTATTATAAAGACAAACTACAAAATAAATTAAGCTATAAGTATATACCATTAGACTCTGTAGGAATATATGTTCCAGGAGGAACTGCTTCTTATCCAAGTACCGTACTTATGTGTGCAATTCCAGCAATGATTGCTGGCGTTAAAAGAATAGTTATGGTTAATCCGCGAAATAAAGGAAAACAAAATTCAGGTGTATTATATGCTGCAAAAAAATGTGGAATTAAAGAAATTTATTCTATTGGTGGTGCTCAAGCAGTAGCAACTCTTGCTTATGGTACAAAGAAAATTAATAAAGTTAATAAAATTGTTGGTCCAGGCAATTTATATGTGACGACTGCTAAAAAAGAAATATTCGGCGATGTGGGAATTGATATGATTGCTGGACCATCAGAAATTACTGTTGTAGGTGATAAGAATAGCAATCCTAACTGGATTACTTCTGATTTAATTGCTCAAGCAGAACATGATGAACAGTCACAAAGTATATTAATTTCAAAAGATAAAAATCTTATTAATAAAGTTAAAAAATTATTATTTTATCAATTGAAAAAACTCCCAAGAAGATCAGTTGCAACGAAGAGTTTAAAATCTAATGGTATTTTAATAAGTGTTTCATCAGATAAAAAATTGATTGAAGTTATTAATAGGATTGCTCCAGAACATTTAGAGCTAAATATAAAAAATTATAAAAATTATGTTAATCGAATTACTAATGCAGGTTCAATTTTTCTTGGCAAATATTCTACTGAAGCAGTAGGAGATTATTTGGCTGGAACTAATCATGTATTACCAACAGCAGGATCTGCTAAATTTTCATCAGGATTAAGTGTTTATGATTTTTATAAAAGAATTTCATATATAAATTTATCAAAAAAGGGTATTGAAACTCTTGGCCCTTCAGTTATAACTCTTGCAAATTTCGAAGGATTAGAAGGACATGCTAAATCAGTCGAACTAAGAATTAGGAGAAAATAAATTTGTCAAAACAAGATTTACTTGAATTCAAAGGCAAGGTAATTGATTTACTACCAAATGCTATGTTCAGAGTTGAATTAGAAAATGGTCATATAGTAACTGCGCACACGGCAGGGAAATTAAGGGGCTAGTCCCCAACTTTAATTAGTTGGGGACTAGTCTTAACACCAGAAAAAATAGAATTAGAGTACTTCAAGGTGACAATGTTACAGTTGAAGTAACTCCTTATGATCTTACAAAAGGCAGAATTATTTTTAGATTTTGATTTTTTGCCTCGGTAGCTCAGGAGTAGAGCAGAGCCCTGAAAAGGCTTGTGTCGGAGGTGCGAATCCTTCCCGAGGCACCATATATCTGGCAAAAATTAATTTAATTAATGTTGCAATCAATATTAAAATCTAATACTTAGGCACAAGCTAAATTTTAGCTTAAAGTAAAACAATAAAAGAAAGAGTAAATAATGAGTCTAAAAGGTAAAGTAAAGTGGTTCAATGGCAAAAAAGGTTATGGTTTCATTGAACGAGAAGATAAAGAAAAAGATGTGTTCGTACATGCATCAGCAGTAAGAGAAGCTGGTTTAAGATTTTTGAACGAAGGTGACGAACTTACATTTGAAGTTGAAGACGGAGATAAAGGCCCATCTGCAGTAAAATTGCAAAAAACCTCTTAAATCTAATTCACATAAATTTGTATAGGAATTTTAAAAGCTTAAATAAGCTTTTTCTGTTCCTATACAAAACCTACTTGCATTTATAAGAATAAGTGTTATTTAACTCGCAATGATTAGAACAATTAAAGCATTAAAAAATACTCACAGACATCATTTTCATGCTGGCTGCACGCTAGCAATTTAATCATTTTATAAATTTAAAATTAATAACAATTAGTATAAAACAAAGGAGGATGCCGCCTTCGGATAATGGTTAATCCTGGAGTTTGTGGAACTCTCAATCTTGGTTCAATTCCAAGAGGCGGTACCAAAAAATGAAAAAAGATGAAAAATTAACACCTGGATTACCTTCAGGTTTTGAAGATAGATGGAATAAACAATTATCACTTAAAAAGAAATTGCTTGAGATAATTGAAAACAATTTTTTAAAGTTTGGTTTTAGCCCTTTAGAAACACCATCTTTTGAGATTAGCAAAAATATAGGATCGTTTTTGGCAGACGAAGAAGATAATTCTATGTCTGATGTATTCACATTTAATGATGGTATAGAAAAAATCACTCTTCGTTATGATTTAAGTAGTCCTTTAAGTAGGTTTGTTGCTCAGAATTATAGAGAACTTCCTTTCCCATACAAAAGATATGCAACAGGAAATGTTTGGAGAAATGAAAAAAGTGGAAATGCGAGGTACAGAGAGTTTACACAAGCAGATGTTGATATTATTGGAAATGTAAATAAGAGCCAAGCTGATGCGGAGATTTGTAATATTATTGCTGACACCATAACAAAATGTGGATTGAGTGAAAAACAATTTAAAGTAAGTACAAGTAATAGAAAAATTGTTCAAGGATTAATTAATCAGCTCAAGATTACTGACAAGAATCAAGAATTAAAAGTAATTAGAGCTATTGATAAGTTAGATCGAATTGGATTAAAAGGAGTTGAAGATTTACTCAAAAAAGAAAGAGTAGATGCTTCTGGAGCAATCACAAAGGGAGCTAATTTATCTGATGTGCAGGCGTCAGAAATTTTAAATTTTTTAAAAATTAAAAACCTTAAAGATTTAAAATCTATTTTAAAAAATCCTTTATCTATTGAAGGAATTAAAGAAACAGAAGATCTTTTGGAAATTGTAAGCTATGGAAAGTTTGAAAAGGTAATTCAACCTAACTTTGCAATAGTTCGTGGCCTTGCTTATTATGATGGGTTTTGTGTTGAAACTAATCTTAATTTTAAAGTCAAAAATCCTAAAGGAAAAGAAATTGATGTAGGAAGTATCGCCTCAGGTGGTCGTTATGACAAACTTATATCAAGATTTAAAGGTGCAGACTTTCCAGGAACTGGGATGAGCATTGGAGTAGACAGATTGTTATTTGTTTTAAGTCAAATTAACTCAATTAAAATAAAAAATAATGAGTCAGTACTTATTTGTATTTTAGATAGCAAATATTTAAAAAAATATTATGAAATTTTAGATTATTTAAGAGAAAATGAAATAAAATCTGAATTATATTTAGATTCATCAAAAAATTTAAAAAAACAATTAATTTATGCAGATAAAAAAGGTTGTTCAGTAGCGATTATTGTAGGCGAGTCAGAGATTAAAGAAAATAAATTTACTTTAAAAAACTTAAAATCTTCAAAAGAAAATGATCAAAAAACTGTTTCAAAAGAAAGTTTAATAGATGAAATCAAAAAAATTATCTGAAAAAATTCTTAGATCTATTAAGTCTAAGGGTTTTAACAATATCACATTGAATCCAGTTCTTGAGACCAAATATATTCTTCAAAGATCTGGGGAAAATTTTAAGAAATTCTTATTTTCATTTTATGATTTAAATGGAAAGGAACTTTGTTTAAGACCAGATTTAACAATTTCTTCAGCAATACGATTTATACAAAACAAAAAAGATATTAGAGAAAAAGTTTTTTATAGTGGTGAAGCATTTAGAAAAACCTACCAAAAGAAAGATAGCATTATAAAAAATCAAATTGGTTATGAAATTTTAGGATCTAAGAATAAACAGAAAGACGACAAAGAGATTATAGATACGTCTTTGCAAATATTAAAAAACAGTGGTTTTAAAAAGTCAGTTTTAAAAATTGGAAATGTTGAGTTGTTTAATTTGTTAATTAATAAACTAGATATTCCAAGAAGATGGAAAAATAGACTGAAAAGATATCATTGGAACGAAAATTATTTTAACGAATTATTAAAAAGATTAGAAACAAATTCAGATATAGACCCAGTATTTGTTGAAACGGATAAATCAAGATATCAAAAAATGAGAAAAGAAAATCAAAACAAAATAATTGCTGGGAGAACTTATAAAGAAGTACTGGATAGATTTAACATGAAGATTAAAGATCCAAGAAGTTCATCAACTGGAAAAAAAAATACAAATATCATCAAGCAGTTTTTAAAGATAAAATGCCCCTTAAAAAAAGCACCGCAAGTTTTAAATGTATTTTTTAAAAAAAATAGAATTAATATAATAGTTGGAAAAGGATTTTTTCCTTTAAGCAAAAGTAATAATAAAAATTTAAAAATAGAATTTTCAGCGGTCAATGGAAGAGAGGTTGAATTTTATAGTTCAATGATTTTTTCTATAGAAGTTAAAATAAAATCAAAATTTAAAAATTTCATATCAGGTGGAAGATATGACCAATTAACAGGCAATTTAGGATTTAGAAAAGTTTCTGCAGTTGGCGCTGCTGTAAATATGAATTTATATGACTAAAAATATTATTAACATAGGTCTTCCATCTAAAGGAAGATTAAAGCATGACACAATTAATATCTTTAAAAAGAATAAATTAAATATTTATTCTGAAAGAGGAGAAAGAGATTTATTTGGATATATTAAAAAAATTCCAAATGTTAAAATTATTTATTTGCACGCCAGAGAATGTATTGAACAGTTATCATTAGGAAATATCGATATTGGTTTTTCAGGTTATGATTTATTTAAAGAAAGTGAAGTTAATGTGCAAAACAAAATTTTAATTAGAAAAAAGTATAATTTTGGCAATGCAAATTTGGTTTTAGCTATTCCAGATTTGTGGATAGATGTTCAAACATTATTAGACTTAGATGAAGTTGCAGACGAATTTAAAAAAAAGAAAAAAAGACTTTTAAGAGTAGCAACAAAATATCCAAATTTAACTAGACAATTTTTATACTCAAAAGGAGTGACACAATTTCAATTAGTTCAAAGTCTAGGAAGTACTGAAGTGTCCCCATTTACTGGTACAGCAGAAGTAATATCAGATATAACGAGTACAGGCGCAACATTAAAAGCTAATAATTTGAGAATTTTAAAGGATGGTGAAATTTTAAAATCACAAGCATGCTTGATGATTTCAAAATTATCTTTTAGAAAATCAGGAATTAAAAGAATTATAAATTTACTTTCTAAATAATCTTATTGACATTAAAAATTAAGTATTATATAGTGTTTTTACTAAGTTAAAGCTACTTGTTTAGATGCAGATAATTTAGTTTCTTCAAGAAATCTCATCTAAATCAAAAAACTTTAATTAGAACGAAGCTACTTGTTTAGACGCGGAGTTTATAATTAATTTTAAATTTCCTCACTAAATAGTAACTCAAAAATAAAAACCAAAGAGGCACTAAATATGAGAAATAATCTTGATGAAATAATCAAAGAAAGATTAGAAAATAGGTGTTTATGGAGATCCTATTTAGGATGGCGATTGACCCATAAAGATTTATCAAATATGGCAAAAAAAGAGTTTTATAAGGATAAACTATTTTTAGGTTTAATAATAAAACTATACTTTTTGCCTTATAATTTATTTAAATATTTTATTTATATAAGTGAGCGACACAGATTAGATATGATTAATAAGGAAATTGAAATTTTAAATGAATTTCAAATTGATAAAAAAGATACAAAATTATTAAATGGAAAAAAAAAATGAGTCAAAAAGTTAAGTGTCCAAGATGTAAAAATGTTTTTTCA
>CACDCI010000031.1 GCA_902551215.1 uncultured Pelagibacteraceae bacterium
TCCATTTTTCTCAAAATATTTTAAAAATCCATTTCTTATTTGATTTAACGATTTGCCAGCCATATTTTTAAAATACAGTTTTTTTATTTGATGTCTATACAACTATGCGGGAAAAAAGGCGCTTATTTTAAGCGCCTTTTGTTAACTAAAAATGACTTTTAATTAATTCTTTTTTGTTGGAACTTCTTCTTTTGGATCAGCTTTTTCTTTCTCTTTATCCAAAGGATTGCCTTCTATTTTTTTAGAAATAACTCCAGCTTTTTCTCTTATTGCCATTTCAATTTCTGCAGCAACTTTTGGATTTTGTTCTAAATAAACTTTAGCATTTTCTCTTCCTTGTCCTATTTTTTCACCTTTGTATGCGTACCATGCTCCTGATTTTTCAACTATGTCAGCCTTAGCGCCCAGATCAATTAATTCTCCAACTTTACTTATTCCTTTTCCATACATTAAATCAAATTCAACAACTTTGAATGGTGGAGAAACTTTATTTTTTACTACTTTAACTCTGGTAGAGTTTCCAATAATCTGTTCTTTGTCTTTAATTGCTCCAATTCTTCTAATATCCATTCTTACTGATGAATAGAATTTTAATGCATTTCCTCCTGATGTTGTTTCAGGACTTCCAAACATTACGCCAATTTTCATTCTTATTTGGTTTATAAAAATAACCATTGTATTTGTTCGTGAAATTGAGCTTGTTAGCTTTCTTAAAGCTTGACTCATCAATCTTGATTGGAGACCCACATGATGATCTCCCATTTCTCCTTCAATTTCAGCTCGTGGTGTTAATGCCGCAACTGAGTCTACTACTAATACTGAAACTGAGCCTGATTTTATTAATGTATCAGCTATTTCTAAAGCTTGTTCTCCTGTATCTGGTTGAGAAATTAATAACTCTTCAGTATCTACTCCTAATTTTTTTGCATAAACTGGATCTAATGCATGCTCTGCATCTACAAAGCCACAAATGCCTCCCGCTTTTTGAGCTTCGGCCACAACTTGTAAAGCAAGTGTAGTTTTTCCAGACGACTCAGGTCCATAAATTTCAACAACTCTTCCTTTAGGTAGTCCGCCTATTCCAAGTGCTAAATCTAAACTTAGAGAGCCTGTAGAAATGGATTCAATATCCATCGCTGTTTGCTGGCCAAGTTTCATTACCGAACCTTTTCCAAAGGTATCTGTGATTTGGTTAATTGCTGCGTCTAACGCTTTATTCTTTTCTTTTTTCTCTAAATCTTGGTCTTTACTGGATTTAACTACTTTTAGGTTGTTTTTAGTCATTTTTTGCCTCTTTTCTTATAATAATTACTGTTCGAATCATGAGTTTAAATGTACACATTTTGTTCTCTTTTGCAATAGTTATTAATTTTAATTAAAAAAACACCCATTATTACTGCAGTTTTAGATAACTATTATTTAACAAACCTAGTGCTTGTAAAAGCTTAAATTGAGCTAAAAAATAATTTCTTTCAAAATTGGCTAGATTAATTTCAGAATTTAATAAAATAGAATTAGATTGAATAACATCAAGCGTGGATCTTCCAAGTCCACTTTCATATTCCACAGTTATACCTTCGTTGGCAATTTCTGCTGCTTTAACTTGCGATTTAACTGATTCTAATAAACTTTTTGAAGATTTTAAATTTGACCAGGCACTAGCAACATTTGCATCATTAGTTTTAAAAGCATTATCCAAAAGTAGTTTTTTTCTATTTTTTAAATTTTTGCTTTTTTTTAGTGATGCTGAATTTTTTCCACCTTGAAAAATTGGCCATGAAATAGTTGCTGTAATTATTTCTTTATCACGTTCATCATAAGTAGAGCTTAAATCTTCTGTTTTTGATGATTCTAATGACAATGTTGCAGAAGGTGATAAATCTGATTTTGCAATTTTAACATCTTTTTCAGATTGTTCATATTCCAGCTTAGCAATAATTAAATCGGGATTATTCTTTTTTGAAATTTCAATAGCTTTGTTTAAGTTTTTAGGAATTTCAAAATTTATATTTAAATTTTTATTTAAAGCTTTTATATCTGTAATTGGTCCTATTATTTTTTCATAAGTTAATTTAGCTGTCACTTCTTCATTTTTTGCTTCTATGAATTTTGCTTGTGCTCCTGCTAAAGAAGATTCTGACTGAGCTAAATCTGCTACAGTAATTTTTCCACTCTCCAATCTTAGTTGGTCAGTTTCAACTTGTCTTTCTAATAAATTTAAATTTCGTCTATTAATTTCAAGTTTTTCTTTTGCTAGTATTAATCCTGTATATGCTTCAATTGCTTTAAGCAATATTGTTTGTTCAGTTTTTAGAAGTTTTGCTTCAGCTAAAAATATACCAATTTTATTTTTTTCTAAATCAGCAATACCACCAAATCCTTGAAATAATTTTTGCTCAATAGTAATTGATGTAGTTTTTGGATTTACATCAGTGATTGTTGCATCACCTCCTGATTGATTGGTTAGCTTATCTGTATCTTCTTGACTCTTAGATCCCGATAAAGTTACTGATGGTAAAAATTCGCTTTTTGAAATTTTCAAATCTTGTTTGGAAACTTCAATATTTTCTCTTTCTGCATTCAATTCTGGATTATTTTTATAAGCTTGCAAAAGTGCTTGTGATAAAGAAAGAGCAAATACATTTTTCGAAAAAAATGTTACCAAGAATAAAATAATAATTGTTCTAATCATTTTAATATTTAAATTAATTATTTCTTTTGATCTAATGCGTGGTTTTCTCCATCGCTAACAGGAACATTTTTTATCTCAAATGGCTTGATTCCTTCAACGCATGCAATATTTATACCATATATTTTTGGATTACTTCTTGGTCTGTTGTGAGTATGAATACCACAATTTGAGCAAAAGTAATGTTGAGCAGTCTTAGTATAAAATTGATAAAGTTTTAAAAATTTCTCCCCTTTGACAAGCTTAAAATCATCTGGTCCAACTACTCCTATAATGTATCCTTTTCTTTTACATATAGAGCAATTGCAACGTAAAACTTTTTCAAATCCTTCTTCAGGAACTTTAACTTCAGCTTCTACTCCACCACAATGACAAGTTAATTTTTTCATTAGCTTTATCCAAATTTCATAACATGATTTTTCTTATCTGGTAATAGTTATCCACAATACTATTAAAGCCTTTTTAAATGTTCGTGTTTTGATTCACTTTTGATTCACTTGCAGACTCAAAATACAACCTGATTGACTATATCTAAAATATGTTATAGAACAAAACAAGAACATGAAACCAACAGTACCATTTTACTTACATAAAGCAGGTGCTGGTTTTCCATCTCCTGCAACAGATTATATAGAAGAAGATATAGACCTTAATATTCACTTAATTAAAAATGTTCCAGCAACTTTTATTATTAGAGTTCAAGGAAAATCAATGCTTAATATTGGAATTAATGACGGTGATTTGTTGGTTGTAGATAAAAGCTTAAATCCTAAAAATTTTTCAACAGTAATTGCGAATGTTCATGATGAATTAGTTGTTAAAAATTTTGTTAAAGAAGAAGGTAAAAAATTTTTAACATCTGGATCTAAGAAGTTTGAAGACCGAATTTTAATAAATGAAGAAGAAGATATATTTATTTGGGGAGTTGTAACTTATGTCATCCAATCAGTATACTAAAAAAATCGCTTTAATAGATTGTAACTCTTTTTATGTATCTTGTGAAAGATTATTCAATCCTAAAATTAGAAAAAAACCTGTTGTGGTTCTATCCAATAATGATGGATGTATTATTTCAAGATCTAATGAAGCAAAAGCTTTGGGAATTAAAATGGGTGAGCCTTATTTTAAAGAAAAAGATATAATTATTAAAAACAATGTTCAAGTTTTTTCATCAAATTATTCTTTGTATGGCGATATATCAAGAAGGGTAATGAGAACTCTGAAACGTTTTAATTCAGATATAGAAGTTTATTCAATTGATGAAGCTTTTTTAGATTTATCAAATTTTTCTGATGATGAAATTGAAAATGTGGGTAATGAAATTAGAAGTGTAGTTTTAAAATGGACAGGTATACCAACAAGTATCGGAATTGCTAAAACTAAAACTTTAAGTAAAATTGCAAATCATATCGCTAAAAAAAAACAGTCTGGTGTCGTTAGTTTAATAGGGATTGAAAATATTGATCCAATACTAGAAAAAGTAGAAATTAATGATGTGTGGGGAGTTGGCAAACAACTAACAAAGTTCTATCATCAAAATGGAATCTACAATGCTAAACAGTTAAAAAATAAACCTAATACATGGATTAAAAAAAACTCTAATGTCTTAAGTTCAAGAACAGCAATGGAGCTTAGAGGTGTTACTTGTATAAACCTAGAAACAAAAAGCTCTAAGAGAAAAAGCTGTGTTGTGTCACGTTCATTTGGGCAAAGAGTAGAAAATTTTCAAGAATTAAGAGGAGCAATCGCAGGTTATTCTTTAAATGCTTCAGAAAAAATTAGATCAGAGTCTTTAGTTGCAAAATCGATAACTATTTTTATTAGAACAAGTCCTTTTCAAGATCTCTATGGTTTTTATTCAAATTCAAAAACAATTGATTTTCCAATAGCTACAAATAATAGCATTGAAATAGTAAAGGCAGCTCTAAATGGTTTAGAGTGTATTTTTAAAAATGGTTATCGTTATCAAAAAGCAGGAGTGATGCTTTCTCGCTTATCAGAGTCTACTAATAATAAAAATTTATTTTCTTCCGAAAGGGATAAAAAGATAAATAGCTTAATGAAATGTATTGATAGAACTAATTACAAATACGGAAGATCAACTTTAAGTCTTGCTAGCGTTGGAATTTACAAAAGATGGAGCTCAAAAAGACAGCATTACTCAAAAATAGATACAGCTGACTTTTATTATTTACCAACAATAAAAGTTATTTGAGATTTTCAATATTATTAATATTTTCTAAAGAATTATTTAATTCAGTTATATTTTCACGACCTGAAAGAGCAAAAATTGAAAAAATCATAATTACAATCAAGACCACAGGAATAAGTGTAATCAGTGAAATATATTGGAAAACAAGAAAAATATAGACAACTAGAAAAATCATAGATCTAATTAGTGCCGTAATTTTAAACACAGCAATAATTGACAGAGAATGCCTTAAAAGATTAAAAAAACTCATCTTTGATGGACCAAAATATCTAGATCCTCTAATTGATGAAATAGATGTTCGTTCTCTAGTTATCTTTGATAATGATCCAGAAAAACTACTCCACGTTGCCGGTTCCTTTATCATTTGAGATACTGCTGATTTAGGTAAACAAGTATAATTTCCAAATTTAATAGATTTTCCCGTAAAAATAAAAGTTAAATATTTATGAATTAAATAACAAAATTTAAAAAAAAACCCTTCAGATCTTTTAATCCTATCTGCTGTAATAACTTTTTCAGAATGATCATTTGTCTTATCAATAAGCAATTTTAATTCTTCAGGTCTATCTTCACCATCACCATCCATAGGTATCACATAATCAAAATTTTCTTTATCATTAATATATTTTAATCCTGCGGCATAGCATCTTGCATGGCCTCTGTTTTCTTTCATATTAATAATCTGAACAGACTTTAAATTATTTAGGTTTAGACTAATTTCAGATCTTAATTCTGTGGATCCATCATTAATAATTAAAACAGATGCCTCAACATTTAAATCTAGAATCTGCAAATCAATATTTTCCAAAAGTTTAAAAACTGATTCCCAATCATTATAAATAGAAATTAATATTTTAATTTTTTTCATTTTATTAAAAATTTTTCTTTAAATAATATTTAATAAGTTTGGTGGTCAATTTATTTCCATAAATTAAAACTTTTCTATTAATTTTATTTCTTATCAAACATGATTTCCAGTTAGATTTTTTTTGTAATATATCTCTTTTTCTAAAAAATTTTTCTTTATTAATTAAAATATAATTTTTGTAATTAAGATTAAAATACTTAAAAGCAAATTTTAGCATTTGTATTGCTGTATAACTTTTTCCATTAGACAGAATAAAATCTTGAGGTTTTTTTTTAATAAAATCAAAAAGATATTTGACTTGTTCTGGGCACCAATTCCATTCTCTAGAAATTTTCAAATTTCCAAATTCAGTTTTTGAATTGTATTTTTTTGCTTTGATGGCAGCAAGACATATTTTGGGTATTAAATATGATTTATTTCTAAAAAATGATTCAGTGTTAAAAATAACAGCATTATATGCTTTTATATTATATAGCTTTCGATATTTTTTTGTGACCTCAAAAGATTTTAATTTTGATAATCCATATGGACTGACGGGTTTTTTAATTGAATCAACATTAATTTTACCTTTTATTTTTCCATACATTTCGCAGGATGAAGCATTAACAAATTTACAATTAAACTTATTTTTTAAAATTACATCTAAAAAATTTTTACAGCCCAAAAAATTGCTTCTGAGCGTTTCTTTTTTAAGTAAAAAAGATTTTGTTGGTGAACTTTGCCCCGCATAATAAAAAATTAAACTAGGCTTATATTTGTATAAAAGTTTGTTAATTTTTTTTTTATCATAAATATCAAGCTTATTTAGCCTTAAATTTCTATGTTTTCTAAACAGTTTTTTTTTTTTGTTTATTGATCTGGTTGTGACTATTACTTTATAATTTTTTTGTAATAAAAATTTGCTTGTTGTAATACCAAATTGACCTGTTCCACCCACAATAATTGCAATTAAATTTTTCACTAATTTTTTAAACAAATTTATTTGTTATTTTTTTCATTTAAAACTTTCTAATTCATGAGGTTTAAATACCAATATAGCTTCACCGGCAATTACTTCGATCTCTTCTTTTCCATAAATTATAAGACATTTTGGTCTGGGTTTTAAATGATAGCATAAATTTCCAGCTATCCACTCATTTCCACTAATATAAAAAATTGAACTCATATTATTATTGTCCAAAAATTTCTTTAATCCTTCAGCAATTTTTTTTCCTTTGTAATCAGTTCTCTTGTCTGTTTGGGTAATTGAAACATAAGCATAAGCAAATGGTGAAAAAACAAATAATATTAAAAATATCAAAAGAAAACTTTTCAACTTATTTAATTTTATTTGAGATTTAAAAATATAAATTAATAAAACTCCAAAAAATAAATAAAAAGGTGTCATCCACATTGTTCTAATTTTAACACCCATAATCATAGAAGTTAAAAACATTAATAAAACTGGAACAATATTGATGGTTAGTAAAAATAATAATTTTTGATCTTTAAATTTAAGTTTTAAATTAAAATTAGAAATAATAAATAAGCCCATAATAAAAAAAGGTATTAGTATACCTATTTGTTTTCCTAAAAATATTATTGGATGAATTAAATGATTTGTAAAATATTGATTTTCTTCACCGGTTCTATGTAGTCCATAAGCAATTGTAATATAATCATTTTCTGTAAGCCAAATTAGATGTGGTAATATTATTAAAAAAAAAGGTATTAAAGAAATAAGACTTTTTAAAGTAAATTTTTTCTTAATAATCATATAAGCAAAAAATACATCTATAGCTAGAAGCAAATAGATAAATAAATATTTTGATAAAACTCCTAGGCCAGCAAATAAACCAAATAACAACCAATCAATAGTTTTATTACTTTTAAATCCTTTCCAGGCAAATAAAACTGACAATGTCCAAAAAGGAAGTTGACAAATATTTACATTAAATTCTGGACTGGTAAAATTATAAAAATAAATCCCTTCTAATAATAGCACAGACAATAAACTGTAAGTCTTATTGCTAAAAAATTCTTGTGAAAATTTCCAAACTATAAAAAAAGATATAACAACAAAAATTTGACTCAATAAATAATATGCCCAATCATTGCTTCCAAATACATGATAAAAAACTTCAACAAAAAATGCACTTGCAGGAGGATGTTTATCAAATCCCCAATCTAAATTGTTACCCCACGCCAAAGCTTCTATGGTATCAAGTGGTAAATTATTGTTTGTAATTGTTGGAACCAAAGTCCACACAATTAAGTGAGTTGTAATAAAAATAAAAAATAAATTATTTGTATTTCTTTTATTAAAGGTCATTTATCTAAATTTATACAATTAAACCAATATTGACACCAATTAATTGCTGAATATACTCCGTCGAATTAAAAATAAACATATGGTAAAAATCTCTAAAAAATATGAGCCTAAGTTAACTGAAAAATACATGTGTGAAAAACACAAGGCTTATTTTAAAAAAAAACTTAATGAATGGAAGAGTGAAATAATTAAAACTAACAACGAAACTCTTTATAACGGTTCTTTGGATGATAACAGCGTATCAGCTGACATTGTAGATCAAGCAAGTTCATACACTGATAAAACAGTTGAAATGAAAGCTATAAATAGACAAATAAAACTTATTTCAAAAATAGATCAGGCATTAACCAGGATTAAAAATAACACTTATGGATTTTGCTTAGAAACAGGTGAACCTATA
>CACDCI010000032.1 GCA_902551215.1 uncultured Pelagibacteraceae bacterium
TTACCAATAGCATATGGTTTGATAACGGTATTTCTAATTTTATCTTTTCTTAAAATTTTTTGATAATATTTACTTGGTTCAAAACAATATATTGTCCCAGTGTTAAGATGGTTATTAAAGTACTTAGATGCAATACCATCGCTGGCTCCAACATCAATGATATTTAGCTTTTTTTTGCTGATATATAAATGTTTTAAACCATCAAAATCTTTTTCAAAAATATTTGTGTATCTGATTAAATTTCTTATTATCAAATAAATCGCTGGGTGTGATCGTATAATTTTTTCTAAGATCGAGAAGAACCCTTCATTAGTTTTAGATTTTCGCATTGATTATTTATTTAAATGATAAATTTATATATACTATGAACAACTTTTGGTAAATTAAAATAAATACTCATTATCTACACCTTTAAAATTTTTCTCTCAAAAAATATTTTCATAAGATAAAATAATGAATAAATAATATGCTTAAATTTCATTTTTGATTTTCCAAGTTTTCTATAAACTAATTTTACGGGTATTTCATATATTGTGTATTGTTTTAACTTAATTTGATAAGTAACTTCCCAAAAAAAAGCATAATCATTATTTTTTGATTGAAAGAATATATTTAGAGGGATTTTTTTTGTAAGAAAACATCTATAAGCTCCCGAGGCATCATAAGACAAACCTAAAAAAGTTTTTACTAAAATATGTCTTGTGTAGGTAATTAATTTTCTTTCTATAGGCCAATCTTTAATAAGATTTTCCTTTTTAAATCTACTAGTTATTACATAATCATACATATAAGCTTTTTTAATCATTGACTTAAAATATTTTGGATCGTGTGTACCATCAGCATCCATTGTTATAATTAAACTATATTTTTTTTTATAAGCATACTTAATTGCATCCTTATGTGCTGAACCAATACCTTTTTTATTATTTCTAAAAATAAATTTTACTTTTTTATTATTTTTGCTAAGTTTTTTAACTATTAATCTCGTATTGTCAGTGGAGTTATCATCTACAAATAATATGTCTAAATTAATTTTAGTTTTTAATATTTTTTTATATAATTTAAGAATATTCTTTTCCTCATTTAATGTTGGAATGATTACGCATGATCTCATTTGATTAAACTATTTCAATTTCTGGAAGGGGAAAAATTAATTTTCCTCCATTTTTTAAAAAGTTTCTCTCTCTTTTTACAATATAATCTTTAAAGTGCCATGGAAGAACTAACATATAATCGGGTTTTTTTGATCTAACTTTTTTTTCTGATACAATTTTTATTTTTGACCCAGGTGTGAATCTATTAAATTTATATTTATTTACTTCAACAATTTTATTTATAATTTTAGAATTTATTCCGCAAAATTGAAGAAGAACATTTCCTTTTGTTGAGGCTCCATATCCAACAATTTTTTTGTTTTGTTTTTTAAGTGTTAGCAAAAGTTTTTTAAGTAATTTTTTGTGTTTTTTGCACTCCTGAAAAAATTTTTTATGTTTCTTAATCTCATTGTATTGATTTATACGTTCACTCTCTAAAACCCAATTTATCAAATTTTTACACTCTTTATACTTTGAGTTTTTTTTAACAATATCTACTTCTATACTTCCTCCATTAATTTGATTGAAAGAAAGATTTGTAATTTTTAAGTCAGCTTTGCTTAAAAGATACTTTAAAGATTTAAGTGAATAATATTCTAGATGTTCGTGACAAATAGTATCGTAAGATCTATTTTTTATCATCATGGGCATATAACTTAACTCTATATGCCAAACTCCATTTTTTTTTAAAATTGACTGAATTTCTTTAGCAAATTTTAATGGATCTGGTAAATCATAGAACATTGAAATTGAGGTTATTAAATCAAATTTTGTATTTTTAAAGAGATTTGAAGTAAAAAAATTTGGAAGTTTAATTATATCCTTGCGGTAAAATTTTCCAAATTTTTTTATTGTAGGATCGCATCCAAATAAATTAAAGTTCTTATTAAAAAAACTTAGAAAAGAGCCGTCATTACTTCCAATATCTAAAATTGAGTTTTTTGACTTAAGATTATATCTTTTTTTTAAATTTAGAGCCTTTAGAGACAAATGAGAAATCATAGATTTATTTAAAGAAGACATATAACCATAATTATCACCATACATTTCATTAGAGTCGAAATTTTCATCAAGTTGTAATAATTTACAATTATTACACATTAACATACGTAAATTGCCTCTTGGAATTTTTGAATTTATCTTCGAGGGAAAAATTCCTGTAAAATGCTGGTTACCCAATGAATAAAGGTTAACCAGTTTTTTACTTTCACAGGATCTGCAATTTTTAATTTTCAAAACAAAATTTTTAAATTATTAATTCAAATATATAAATTATATAAAAAGATAACAATATATTTAAATAAAATTGAAAAAAAATGTAATTATCACTGGTGCTTCAGGTCAAGATGGACAAATTCTTGCTCGTATTTTAAAAAAAAAAAAAAAATATAAAGTTTACTGTTTCTTTAATAAAAAGAAGCCAAAAATACTTAAAAAAATAACGTATAAAAAACAAGACCTTTCATCAAAAAAAAAATTAGATTTTTTTTTTAAAAAAAATAAACCAGATATTGTTTTGCATCTTGCCGCTCATAATCCATCCTACTCAGAAAACAATAATTTAAAATTTTTTAATAAAAATTTTCAAACAACAAAAAACATTTTTTTTTCAACATTTAACTCAAACAAAAAAGCAAAATTTGTTTTTTGTAGTTCATCACAAATATTTTTAAATAAAAAATCAATTGTTTCAGAAAATTCAAGAGTTGCAATTTCTAATGCATATACCAAGTTTAGAATTAAGAGTGATAAATTAATGTTAGATTATAAAAAAAAAAATAAGATTATGTATACTAATGCAATATTATTTAATCATGATTCTATTTATAGAAATCAAAAATTTCTTATACCTAGAATAATTAAAGCAATAATTAATAAAAATAATTCTTTTTTAAATAATATTGTAAAAACTAATATTGCTTCTGATTTTTCTCATGCTGAAGATATTTGTATGGGCATTTATAAAATTATGATAAGCAAAGTTAACTTTGATAAAGTAATTTTAAGTTCTGGATTAAGTACAAATATAAATAAAATTATAACTTACATTATTTTTAAATATAAATTAAAATTAAAAATTAACATGAATAAAAACAAAAATAAAAAAACTTTAATAGGAAATAATTATTTGGCTAAGAAAAAATTAAAATGGTCTCCTAAAAAGAATATCTTTATTGCCGCAGAGGAAATTTATAAATCCCTTGCAAATGATTAAAAAATATAAAATTTACTTAAATATTTTATTTATTATCTTAATTGTAATATTTCTTTTAAATTCCAATATATTGTCCAATTTTGTTTGGACGCATCCAAATTTATTTGTAGATTTTAAAATGCCTATAAACTGGCTTGAATGTCATAAATTAGGTTTTAATTTATTTACTCTAGAAAAAATTGATTGTGGTACTGGCCAAAATATTTCTCAATTTAATTATGGACAAGCCTTTTTAAACTTACCCCATAATGATTATTTAGATAATTTTTACAGAAACTATTTGCCGTGGATATTAGTTTTTTCATTCATTTTCTTTACTGCTAAAATTATTAAAACAAATAATTTTATTGAAAATTTATTAATATATTTTGCAATTTTAAATCCTTCTACAATGTTAATGTTAGAGAGAATGCAAATTGATTGTATATTTTACTTAACAATAATTTTTTGTGCTTATAATCGTTATTATATTTTTAATTGGTTTTTAGGAATTTATTTTGCACTCATAAAGTTTTATCCAATTTCAATTTTACTTACAATATTTGTGGAAAAAAAAGAGAGAAGTCTTAAATCCGTATTATTTATAATATTATTTTTATCAATAATATTTTTTGGTTATTTAATAATAAATAAAGATTATTATTCATTTATGTTAAACAATATGTTGCCAGGTAAAGCTGGTTATCATTTCTTATACTCTTTAAATTCTTTCCCTAAAATTTTTAAATATATTTTTGGTATTAAATACCAAATATTGTTATTAATTTTTTATTCGTTATTTATTTTTTCAGTGATAAAAATATTCAAAAAAATTCACTTAAATCAAAATATAATTAAAGAAACTCTTTATACCAATCAATCAAAATTGTTTTTTATTTCAGGATATTTTAACTTATTTTTGTACACCTTAGTTTCGAGCTATGCCTATAAAGAGGTTTATCTAATTCTTTCAATTCCATACATTCTATTATTAAATGAAAAATATAATTTAAAAATATTTAAATTTATTATTTATTTATTTATTGCTAGATACCTATATCTATTTATTTATGCTTTTTTAAATGTTCATGATGGAATAACTTTCATAAATAATGTTAGAGTTTTTTCTAATTATTTTATGTTTTCTATTTCAATTAAAGCTTTGTTTGATTTCATATTATTAAGTTTTTTAATTTCAGTATTAGCATTAAAAACTAAATTATATTTGATGAATTATATTAAAGATAAAACGATCATTCATCAAGTTTAAGTCCTTTGTGTCTACCAATTTCACCACGAGAGCATAAGTTAAATTTAATCATTTAAAATCTATATTTAATTCTCAAATCAATATTACAATCCTCATATCCTTTGTTAATTGTATCAACATAGCTCTTAGGTGGGTCCTTAATAAAATACTTGTGCATAATATAAAACATAACTTTTTTTTCTCTCAAATAGAAATATTCCTTTTGATAGATAGTAGGAAATTGTTCGTAACTATCTAATATTTTCTCATGTTCTTTTGTAATATCCCATATCGCTCCTGCCACTTTAGATTCTTTTTTTTTTATTATATTTGCATAACCAAATTTATTTGATTTATTGGGATGACAGAATATTAATTTGTAATTTTTAAGACCAAAAGATTTTAAATATCTTGATCCAAAACATCTAATATTTTGCATTTGATAATGATTCAAGTTACTACCGTAAGCAAAATACAACATTAGTTTTTCTCAACAATTTGAATCTTTTTATGTTTAACAAAGTCTAATATCTGTGAATTACAAATATTAATTTTATTTTGATTTTCAGATCTTATTACTATTGAAACACCTATTTTGCCTGCTTGGAAAAATGGATAACTTCCAATTTCAACATCTTTATTACTATCCTGAACCTTGGTTAAGGAGCTAGCTATCTCACTTTCAACTGTTCTAAGATTAATTGTATGGCTTAAAATAGGTTCACCTCCAACAATATCATTTTTTAAACCACCTAACATAGATTTTAAAATTGAAGGAACTCCTGGCAAACAAAAAACATTTTCAACATTAAAACCAGGAGCGCCACTGGTTGGATTTAATATTAATTTTGCATTTTTTGGCATCCAAATCATTTTTTGTCTACCTTCATTAAATTCACCAGGCTTATAATATTTTTCAAGAATTTTATATCCTTCTTTATGAATCTCGTATTTTAAATTAAAAGCTTTGGCTATAGATTGAGCAGTTATATCATCGTGTGTTGGGCCTATACCGCCTGTTGTAAAAACATAATCGTATAGTTTTCTTAATAAATTTACTGAACTAATAATTGTTTCTTCAATATCAGGAATTATTTTAACTTCCTGAACTTTAACTCCAATAGAATTTAACCATAATGCTAAAGAGCTTGTGTTAGTATCGCAAGTCCTGCCAGATAAAATTTCATTACCTATGATCAATATAGCAGCATTTACTTTTGTTTTTTTTTTCAATTTTTAATTATTTTTTTACTTCTATTAAATTCTTTAATACATTTTTTCAAAAATTTTACACACGCAACGGGATCTTTTCCTATAGCTGTTTCAGCTGCCAGAACAAGACCTTTTGCTCCTTGTTTTAATGTAGAGTATACGTCATGACTCTCTGCTCTTGTTGGTAAATTTTGTTCAATCATTGTTTCTAATAAATTAGTTGCTACATAAGTAGGTTTATTTATTTTATTTAAAAAGTTTATAACTTGCTCTTGAGCAAGTGGAATTTGTTCAATTGGAATATATCTTGATAAATCTCCTCTATCAATAAGCAAAGCATTAGAGAATTGCGATATTTTTTTTAGATTTTTAATCGCATTAATAGTTTCTATTTTTGATATTATTTTACTTTTTTTACCAACATAACTTTCAACGATCTTTAAATCTTCGTGGGAATTTACAAAACTTATTGCAAAATGTTTTATATTGTGTTCTTTCGCAGTCTTTAAGGCAAAAATATCTTTGTCTGTTAAAGGTGAAAGTTTTAAATTACATTTTATATGAACACCCTTTTTGGATTCTAGATATCCATTTTTTAAAACTTTACAAATCAGTGACTTTTTATTCTTTATTGTTTTTAAAACTTTAAGTTCAAGATTATTGAAACCTATATAAATAATAGTATTTTTCTTTACAGATAAAAGATCGAATTTCGGATATAGCGAAATTTCATTATTATTACTTTTTCTATCAATATTTGAAATTTTAATAATCTTATTTTTTTTAATATAGTATTTTTTTTTGCACTCAGTTGTTCTTATTTGAGCACCTTCAGTGTCTATACATATGTTTTTTATCTTATTTTTTTTTAGATATAAAATTTTAGATTTTATTTGATTTTTAACTGTATGAGATAAGTTTATTCGAAAAATATCAACTTTTTCCTTTTTTAAGTTATCTAAGACTTTTTTAGAATATGAAGATGGACCAAGTGTGCAAATAATTTTAGTTATACTCATTTTTATAAATTTTTTTTTTTTCAATTAATTTCATATGCAATGCTATTATAGAATTTTTTTTAAAATTAAATTAGTAGATTTTGATATGTTATATTTTTCGGTATCAACAATAATTTTTTTATAATTTGATTTTTCATATTTTATTTTTGAGTTAAAACCAATTAAATTATTAACTAATTTATTTTTTGCTTTTTTATAAAGTCCTTTTGTATCTCTCTTAATAAGTTCTTTTAACCCACATTTAATATAAATTTCAATATATTTATCCTTAAAAGTTTTTCTAGCTTTTTTTCTAGTTGCTATCAATGGAGAAATTACAGATATAATAATAAAATCAAATTTTTTTTCTAATCTTTTTACGTACAAAATAATTTTATTATTATTAAAAATAATATTTTTTTTTGTAAAATTATTTTTATTTTTTGTTTTTTTTCTAAAGATGTCTCCATCTATTTTTAAAAGTTTAAAATTATACCTCTTTAATTTTTTGTAAGTTTGATTTGCTAGAGTAGTTTTTCCTGCACCAGATAATCCAGTAAACCATAGTATTTTGGCTTCTTTTTTTTTCATTTCTTATATATATTTTGAATATGGAATTTACCAAGTCTTTAATTAAAGGCAAACTTGTAAAAAGATATAAAAGATTTTTTGCTGATATCAAATTGAATAGAGAAATAATAACCGCTCATTGTCCTAATACTGGATCTATGATGGGTTTGTTGAACACAAATAATGATGTATGGGTATCAAAAAATGATAACCCTAAAAGAAAGTTAAAATTTACCTTAGAAATTATAAAAGTTAAAAACAATCTAGTTGGTGTTAACACTCATTTAGCAAATAAAATTGTACACCATGCTTTAACACATAATTTAATTGATGAATTTAAGAAATGTGATCAAATAAAACCTGAAGTTTTTTTTAATAAAGTGACTAGATTTGATTTCCTTATTAACAAAAAAAATGAAAAAATTTTTCTTGAAGTTAAGAATGTGACTTTATTTAGAAATGATAAAATTGCTGAAT
>CACDCI010000033.1 GCA_902551215.1 uncultured Pelagibacteraceae bacterium
GAATTAGAACATATAACTTTCCTCAAGGAAGGGTTACAGATCATAGAATAAATTTTACATTACACAAATTAGTTGAATTTATGCAAGGTGAAATATTTGATGAGATGATTGAAAATTTAAATCTACAAGCACAAGAAGAAAAATTAAATAATTTAAATTAAATGAATATTCAAACTTTATTAAATAAAGCTAACAAAATACTAGTCGGTTCATCAAGCAAATCACCTAAATTAGATTGTGAAATTTTATTATCAGAAACAATTAATAAAAACAGACAATATTTAATATTAAATTCTAATGAAGAATTGATAAAAGAAAATATCAAATCATTTAATGATTTACTAAAAAGAAGAAAAAGAGGTGAACCAATTGCTTATTTGGTTCAGAAAAAAGAGTTTTGGAAAAAAAATTTTTATATAAATAAAAATGTTTTAATACCAAGACCCGATACTGAACTTTTAGTTGAGGAAACATTAAAATTATTTAATGTAAATTCTAAATTAAATATACTTGATATTGGTACTGGATCTGGATGTATTTTATTATCAATTCTTAAAGAAAGAAGAAATTTTTTTGGAACAGGCATTGATATTTCAAAAAAAGCAATAAATGTTGCGCGTTTTAATGCAAAAATGCATCAATTAAGCAACAGAGTGAAATTTTATAATTCAGATGTTGACAATTTTTTAATAGGTAAATATGATCTAATTATATCTAACCCTCCATATATTAAACGAAAAGATTTAAAATGTTTGGAAGTTGATGTTAGAAATTTTGAACCGAAACTTGCATTAGATGGTGGTAGAGATGGTTTTTCAGAAATTACGAAGGTAATTAGTAAAACTTCAATGTTGTTAAAAAAAAATGGTAAATTTATTTTAGAAATGGGTTTTGATCAAAAGAATAGAATTTTGAATATATTAAAAAAAAATAATTTTTTTATTAATAAAGTACTTAAAGACTATGGAAAAAATGATCGCTGTATTATTAGCACTAAAATATAAAATAATAATTTAATTAATGGTAACATTTAGAAATAATAACAGAAGAGGAAGATTTAGAAGTAATGATCGGGGTTTTAAAAGAACTGGAGAGTCGCCTAAGTATAAATCAGATTTTCATTCAAAGGGGGATTTTCAAAGAAAATCTTTAAATAGAAATAATCACAATGCATCAAAATTAGTTGAGAAGTACAATAATTTAGCAAGGGAAGCACTTGCGAATGAAGACAAAATTTTATCAGAAAGTTACTTTCAGTATGCAGATCATTTTACTAGAGTATTAAATGAAAGAGAAAAAAATCAGTCAATTAAAGAAATTAAGAATTCTGATACAAATAAATCTCCATTTATTTCTGAAAAAAAAAATAAAATTGATTTTGAAACGAACAAAGAACTGAGTGAAAAAAATTAAAGCAATTAATTTATTTTATTCCTAAAATTAATTCTGACTTTAAAACATCAAGTTTAATTCTGTTTATTTCAAATAGCTCTCTATCCTTTCCAGCTAAGATTTTGCCAGAAGGTAATTTTAATGTTTGGGAATTAATTTTTTTACCATTTTTGATTACTTCGTAATGAAGATGTGGACCTGTTGATTTTCCTGTTGATCCTACATATCCAATTACTTGTCCTTGTTTTACTCTAACACCCTTTTTTATTCCAAAAGCAAATTTTGACATATGTGCATAAACTGTTGTGTAAGTAGAATTGTGTTTTATCTTTACACAATTTCCACCACCACCACACCATTTAGCTCTAATTATTATACCATCACCTGATGCCATGATAGGAGTTCCTTTTGGTGCTGCAAAATCAGTTCCTCTATGCATTTTGTTATAACCATCTATTGGATGCTTTCTCATTCCAAAACTTGATGATAGCCTTGCTCCATTTATTGGAGTTTTCATCAATGCTTTTTTAACACTTTTACCATTTCTATCGTAATGACCCCTGCTGCTTTTTTTATCAAAATAATACAATGTATTTACTTGATCCCTCATTACGAGATTTGCAAAAATAACATTCCCAGTTTCAAAAATTTTTCCATCGTCATCTTCAAAAATTTCATACATTATCTGAAAGGTATCTCCTTTTCTAATATCTCTTTGAAAATCAACTTGGAATCCATAAAGTCTTGCAAATTCAACAATTACATTAGGTTCTATTTTTAAATCAACTGCACTTTTATAAAGACTTTGTAAAATTTTTCCTTCTTTAAAAATAATTTTTTTATTAAGGTTAGTTATAATTTCTTTTTTTTCAAAATTTTTTGAAGCAATTTTTCTAATTAATTGTATTTTTTTTGTTCTAGACACTGGAAATAACAAATTTGTTATTTTGTTATTTTCTGATCTATTAATAGTAAATATAATAATTTGATTAGGTTTAAGCTTATTTATTTTATTTTCTTTGGATAAAATTTTTGTTATTTCGTTAATTTCACTTTTTGGAATTTTATAACTATTTAAAATTTTATTAAAAGTTTCACCTTTTGAAACTTTATGACTGATACTAAGGAATTTTGGTTTTAAATTGTTAAAAATATGATTTATACTTTTTTGAAAGTAGGTGTTATTAATTAGATTGATATAGTTTTGATTTATTACGTTTTTATTGACATTATAAATTCTAACGCTGAAAATTGTAATAATTACTGCTAATAGTAAAAAAGTAAATTCGAGATTTTTCTTAACCACTCTTTGTATTTTTTGGAATTTGAGATTTGTAATCATTTATTAATTAACAATATAGCAATCAGTAAGAACAAAAAAAACGCTTGATTTTCAAGTGTTTTTTGATTTTTTTTTGCCTGTTATGTGCTTGATTTAGTTTTATTTTAGACTATAAGCGTCACACTTTCTCAATAAAATTATTGTGAATTATTAGGCTTTTTTAGCCTAATTAGCTATTTGAAAAGTAAAGATTTTAAGAAGAGAAGTGTGGACGGTTAAGGTTACCAAAATTTGTCGTACACACTTCAACATTATATAAATTTTATTCTTAGAATTTATATAGAAGCTAGTGTGCGCCGTTTTTAAACTTGAGAGTTTGATCATGGCTCAGAACGTACGCTGGCGGCACGCCTAATACATGCAAGTCGAACGAAGTAGCAATACTTAGTGGCAGACGGGTGAGTAACATGTAGGTATCTACCCTTTGGCCTGGAATAACACGAGGAAACTTGTGCTAATACCGGATAAGTCTTTACGGAGAAAGCTTTATGCACCATTGGATGAGCCTGCACTTGATTAGTTTGTTGGTGGGGTAATGGCCTACCAAGACAATGATCAATAGCTGATTTGAGAGGATGATCAGCCACATTGGGACTGAGACACGGCCCAAACTCCTACGGGAGGCAGCAGTAGGGAATCTTGCACAATGGAGGAAACTCTGATGCAGCGATGCCGCGTGAGTGAAGAAGGCCCTTGGGTTGTAAAGCTCTTTCGTCGGGGAAGAAAATGACTGTACCCGAATAAGAAGGTCCGGCTAACTTCGTGCCAGCAGCCGCGGTAATACGAAGGGACCTAGCGTAGTTCGGAATTACTGGGCTTAAAGAGTTCGTAGGTGGTTAAAAAAGTTGGTGGTGAAATCCCAGAGCTTAACTCTGGAACTGCCATCAAAACTTTTTAGCTAGAGTATGATAGAGGAAAGCAGAATTTCTAGTGTAGAGGTGAAATTCGTAGATATTAGAAAGAATACCGATTGCGAAGGCAGCTTTCTGGATCATTACTGACACTGAGGAACGAAAGCATGGGTAGCGAAGAGGATTAGATACCCTCGTAGTCCATGCCGTAAACGATGTGTGTTAGACGTTGGAAATTTATTTTCAGTGTCGCAGCGAAAGCGATAAACACACCGCCTGGGGAGTACGACCGCAAGGTTAAAACTCAAATGAATTGACGGGGACCCGCACAAGTAGTGGAGCATGTGGTTTAATTCGAAGATACGCGCAGAACCTTACCAACACTTGACATGTTCGTCGCGACTCTAAGAGATTAGAGTTTTCGGTTCGGCCGGACGAAACACAGGTGCTGCATGGCTGTCGTCAGCTCGTGTCGTGAGATGTTGGGTTAAGTCCCGCAACGAGCGCAACCCTTACTTTTAGTTGCCATCATTTAGTTGGGCACTCTGAAAGAACTGCCAGTGATAAGCTGGAGGAAGGTGGGGATGACGTCAAGTCCTCATGGCCCTTATGTGTTGGGCTACACACGTGCTACAATGGTATCTACAACAGGAAGCAAGACGGCAACGTTAAGCAAATCCTAAAAAGATACCTCAGTTCGGATTGCACTCTGCAACTCGAGTGCATGAAGCTGGAATTACTAGTAATCGTGGATCAGCGTGCCACGGTGAATACGTTCCCGGGTCTTGTACACACCGCCCGTCACACCATGGGAGTTGGTTCTACCTTAAGGCAAAGTTTAAAACCTTTGACCACGGTATAGTCAGCGACTGGGGTGAAGTCGTAACAAGGTAGCCGTAGGGGAACCTGCGGCTGGATTACCTCCTTTCTAAGGATGAGTAAAAGTAAAATTTTATTCTAAATAATATACAGGTTAATGTTGACCGTCCTCATTTCTCTTCTTAAAAGTTAGTGTTTCTCTTCTGAATAAGGGCCGGTAGCTCAGTTGGTTAGAGCACACCCTTGATAAGGGTGGGGTCGAAAGTTCGAGTCTTTCTCGGCCCACCAAGTTTATGTGGGGGATTAGCTCAGCTGGGAGAGCGCCTGATTTGCATTCAGGAGGCCAGCGGTTCGATCCCGCTATCCTCCACCAAGAAACACTTAGTTATTTAAACTGTGAATAAAAATAATAATTATCAATATCTATATCCGATTGTTCGAATAGAGGAACAATCAATGAATGTTCGAATAGATGAACATTCCAACAAAATTTGATTCAACACAGAATTTTTTTCTGTGCATAAATCAAGCGTTTAAGGGCGTGTGGCGGATGCCTTGGCACTGAAAGCCGATGAAGGACGTGGTATACTGCGATAAGTTTCGGGGAGCTGTATGCAAGTTTTGATCCGAAAATTTCCGAATGGGGAAACCTTCCACTTTAATGTGGAACTTTAAATTGAATACATAGATTTAAAGAGACAACCTGGAGAACTGAAACATCTAAGTAACCAGAGGAAAAGAAATCAATTGAGATTCCGTTAGTAGTGGCGAGCGAAAGCGGAATAGGCCAGTAGATTTGTTAAAAAAATTTGAATAGTTTGGAAAAACTAACCACAGAGGGTGATAGTCCCGTATGAGTAATGTTTAACAAATTTCTTGAGTAAAGCGGGACACGTGAAATCCTGCTCGAATATAGGGGGACCACCCTCTAAGCCTAAATACTCTTCAGTGACCGATAGTGAACTAGTACCGTGAGGGAAAGGTGAAAAGAACCCCTATTAGGGGAGTGAAATAGAACCTGAAACCGCATGCCTACAATCAGTCGAAGCTCTTTTTAGAGTGACGGCGTACCTTTTGTATAATGGGTCAGTGACTTAATTTATTAAGCAAGCTTAAGCCATCTAGGTGTAGGCGCAGCGAAAGCAAGTCTTAATAGGGCGATTAGTTTAATGAATTAGACCCGAAAACGAATGAGCTTACCATGGGCAGGTTGAAAGCAAGGTAACACTTGCCGGAGGACCGAACCAGTTGACGTTGAAAAGTCTTTGGATGACTTGTGGTAAGGGGTGAAAGGCCAACCAAATTCGTAGATAGCTGGTTTTCCGCGAAAACTATTTAGGTAGTGCGTTGAATAAATATGCGTTTAGAGGTAGAGCACTAAATGGGCTAGGGGGAAGAGATTCTTACCAAACCTAATAAAACTCCGAATGCTAAACGTAGTTCTTCAACAGACAGACTGTGGGTGCTAAGGTCCATGGTCGAGAGGGAAAGAGCCCAGACCACCAGATAAGGTCCCAAAATTATGATTAAGTGTGAAAGGATGTGGAAATTCCTTAACAGCCGGGAGGTTGGCTTAGAAGCAGCCATCCTTTAAAGATAGCGTAACAGCTCACCGGTCTAATAGAGTTTCTGCGCCGAAGATGTAACGGGGCTAAAATCATATACCGAATCTGTGGGTTTATAAAATTTTCGAATTTTATAAGCGGTAGCGGAACGTTCTGTAAGCCTGCGAAGGAATACCCGTGAGGGATTCTGGAGGTATCAGAAGTGCGAATGCTGACATAAGTAACGATAAATGAAGTGAAAAACTTCATCGCCGAAAATCCAAGGGTTTCTGCGCAAGGTTAATCCGCGCAGAGTTAGTCGGCACCTAAGACGAGGGCGAAAGCCGTAGTCGATGGAAATAAGGTTAATATTCCTTAACCAGATGGTAGTGACGGATTTTGTAAATTGTAAGTTCTTAATGGATTGAACTTGCCGTGAAAAAGTCCCAGGAAATAGCTCCATCATTAGACCGTACCCTAAACCGACACAGGTGGATTAATAGAGTATATTTAGGCGCTTGAGAGAATGATGTTGAAGGAACTCGGCAAAATGCTTCTGTAACTTCGGGATAAAGAAGACCTTTTTATAGGCAACTATTTGAAGGTGGCACAAGCCAGGGAGAAGCGACTGTTTATCAAAAACACAGGGCTCTGCTAACACGTAAGTGGATGTATAGGGTCTGACGCCTGCCCGGTGCTGGAAGGTTAATGCGATGGGTGCAAGCTCATTTCTGAAGCCCCAGTAAACGGCGGCCGTAACTATAACGGTCCTAAGGTAGCGAAATTCCTTGTCGGGTAAGTTCCGACCTGCATGAATGGCGTAACGATTTCTCCGCTGTCTCCAACATCAACTCAGTGAAATTGAATTCTCCGTGAAGATGCGGAGTTCGCGTAGTTAGACGGAAAGACCCCGTGCACCTTTACTGCAACTTTACATTGGTGTTAGGAAAAACATATTTAGCATAGGAGGGAGACTTTGAAGCAGAAGCGTCAGCTTTTGTGGAGTCGTCAGTGAAATACCTCTTTTGTTTTTCTTGGCATCTAACTGATTACCGTTATCCGGTGTCAAGACATTGTATGGTGGGTAGTTTGACTGGGGCGGTCGCCTCCCAAATAGTAACGGAGGCGTGCGAAGGTAAGCTCAGAACGGTCAGAAATCGTTCGTAGAGTGCAATGGCATAAGCTTGCCTGACTGTGAGACTGACAAGTCGAGCAGAGTCGAAAGACGGTCATAGTGATCCGGTGGTTCTGAGTGGAAGGGCCATCGCTCAACGGATAAAAGGTACGCCGGGGATAACAGGCTGATACTGCCCAAGAGCTCATATCGACGGCAGTGTTTGGCACCTCGATGTCGGCTCATCACATCCTGGGGCTGGAGCAGGTCCCAAGGGTTTGGCTGTTCGCCAATTAAAGTGGTACGTGAGCTGGGTTCAGAACGTCGTGAGACAGTTCGGTCCCTATCTGCTATGCGTGTAGAAGAATTGAGAGGAGCTGTCCCTAGTACGAGAGGACCGGGATGGACGTACCACTGGTGGACCGGTTGTAGCGCCAGCTGCAGTGCCGGGTAGCTAAGTACGGACGAGATAACTGCTGAAAGCATCTAAGCGGGAAACTCACCTCAAAACTAGTTCTTCCTATAGAGCCGTGGTAGACCACCACGTTGATAGGCTGGGTGTGGAAGTGCGGTAACGCATGTAGCTGACCAGTACTAATAGCTCAATTGGCTTGATTTATGCACTGAAAAAAATTTTGTTAGACGTAGTGTAGTGATTAGAAAATTTTTTTGTTAAAGAGATTTATGGAAA
>CACDCI010000034.1 GCA_902551215.1 uncultured Pelagibacteraceae bacterium
TGACACAATTTTAAAATATGGTCATGACATTGGTAAAGTAGTTAAGCCAATAAAAAAAGGCGAACATGTGCATGTTCATAATGTTAAAACTAAAAAGTGGTAATATATGAAAATTCCAAAAAGTTTTTTAGGTTATAAAAGAGAAAATGGAAGAGTTGGAACTAGAAACCACGTAGTAATTCTTCCTGTTGACGATATTTCAAATGCATGCGCTGAAGCTGTTGCAAATAACATCAAAGGTACTTTTGCAATACCACATGCATATGGAAGACTTCAGTTTGGTGCAGATTTAGAATTATTTTTTGACACTATGATTGGAACAGGAAAAAATCCAAACGTGGCTGCAGTAATCGTTATTGGAATAGAACCAAAATGGACTAAAAGAATTGTTGATGCAATAGCAACTACAAAAAAACCTGTAGAAGGTTTTAGTATTGAAGGATCTGGTGATATTAAAACTATAATGAAAGCATCGCAAAAAGCACAAGAATTTTCTCAGTGGGCGTCTGAAAAACAAAGGGAAGAATGTCCTTTAAGTGATTTATGGATCTCTGTGAAGTGTGGAGAGTCCGACACCACTTCAGGTATGGCTGCTAATCCAGCTGTTGGAAATTTAATGGATAAATTAGAACCTTTAGGGGTTCATCTTTGCTTTGGTGAAACATCAGAACTTACAGGAGCTGAAAAAGTTTGTGCCACAAGAGGAAAAACTCCTGAAGTGTCTAAGAAATTTATGAAAACATGGAGTGATTACAATGATTTCATTCTGAAAGAAGCAACTAATGACCTTTCAGAAAGTCAACCAACAGCAGGTAATATTGCAGGTGGTCTTACAACAATTGAAGAAAAAGCTTTTGGTAATTTTCAAAAAATTGGATCAAGAAAATTTATTGATGTATTGACTCCAGCTGAGGAACCAAAAAAAGGTCCTGGCTTATATTTTATGGATACGTCTTCTGCTGCAGGAGAATGTTTAACTTTACAAGCGGCTGCTGGGTTTAATATTCATTTATTTCCAACAGGCCAAGGAAATATCATTGGCAATGCAATTGAACCTGTAGTTAAATTAACAGGTAATCCAAGTACAGCTATAAACATGAAAGAACATATTGATCTAGATGTTTCAAAAATTTTAAGAAGAGAAATGAATATGGATCAAGCTGGAGATGAGTTAATAAAAACTACTATACGAGCAGCAAGTGGACGTTTAACTTGTGCAGAAGTTTTAGGACATAAAGAATTTATTATGACTAAACTTTTTAGAAGTGCTTAAATCTAAATTGAAGATTTTATAGCTTCGTAAATTAAATCTTTAGTTGTTTCACCAATACTTCTGTAGACTTCTTTATTATCTTTAAAAATCAAAAGTGTTGTTTGATATTGCACATTTAGTAAGTTAGCAATTTCTTTATTTTTTATTTCAAATGTTAAAAACTCAATATTATCAAATTCATTTTTAGCTTTATCTAAAACTTTCATCTGACTTGCACAAGATGAACAATATTTAGTCCAAGAACTTACCACCACAATCTTGCCCTCTGATTGAGCTTTATTAAAAATTTCTTTGGTAAATGTTGTTATTTTTTCTACAGCAAAACAGTTAAATGAAATTAAAGTAAAAATTAAAATAAATATTTTTTTCATTATTTAGATATATAGCTTACTCAGCAGCAGTTACAGAGACATAATGTGCAACAGCTTCAATTTCTTCTTTTGACAATAAGTCTTTATAAGGCGGCATGACACCAATACCATTCGTAACAGTGCTAATAACTCTCGCAATATCAGGCTTAATTTGATTTAAATTTGGACCAATTTCACCATTTGATTTTGCATCGGCAAGCGTGTGACAAGTTGCACAATTACCTTGTTCTAAAAAAATAGTTTTACCAAGTTCAAAAACTGGATCAGCTTTTACAGATAAAAAAAATAAGTTTAAAAATAAAAAAATCAAAAAATAGAAATAATTATTTTTTTTCATTAAATTATTAGTAAATTGTTGCGCCAAAAACTTTAACTTCATCATCTTCAACGCCAAGCACTAAACGGCCTAAAAATTCTCCAGACATAGTTTCACTAGTCTGCTTATATAGAACAGTAACATAGTTGTCTCTTCTCAAACACCCAAATACTTCTTTTTTTTCTGATAAACTAGTTAATAACTTGTTGTTTGCCCATTGTTTTCCTAACTCAACTTCATTTGCTCCAAATAACATTTGTGATGAAAAATCTTTTGTAAATCCACCATAGTCTTTAATATTAGATGATTTAACTAAATTTTCCCAAATAGGATTAGCTATATCAATTATCTCTTGGTCTGATTTCTCAAGAAGATTCATTTTTTATTTTTTTTTAAGATGCTTTTTTTTTCTCTTTATCGTCAACAATATGATACACGGGAACTTTTTCCAAAGTAAACTTTCCTGTCTTAGGGTCTCTTCTAGATACTGTCAGGCAATGCCAGTTCTCATCATCTAATTTTAAATGATCGCCTCTATAATAATACCCAGGCCAACGAGTTTCTTCACGAAACATAGTATGCTCAGTTACACATTGAGAAGTAAGTGTTCTATGTTTTAATTCCCAAGCACGCATTAGTTGATGGTAATCTTCAGCACCAACATTTTCTAAATCTTCTTGTAACCATTCTAATAATTCTAATGCTCTTTTAAGCATATTACCATTAGTCATATAATTAGAAGTAATTCCTCCTACATACTCATCCATAATTTTTTGTAGACGTTGAAGTCCTTGGATTGGCGAAATATAACTCGGTGAAACAGTTCCTCCTGTTATTTCGTTTCGGCCAACAGTGTAGTTTTCTAAAGGTTTGTATATTGTTTTTTTAAAATCATCACATTGTTTATCAGTAACATTAATATTTTCTGCTTTTTGTTCTTGTATATATTTAACCGCAGCTTTTGCAGCTAATCGACCTTCTGTGAAAGAACCCGAAGAAAATTTATGAGCGCTACCTCCAACAGTATCTCCAGCACCAAAAAGACCTTCTACAGTTAACATCCTATTATAACCCCAAAAATATTCAGGCGGTGAAAGATCTTCTGGGCCACTCACCCAAGCTCCTGAACAAGTAGCATGAGATCCCATAACGTATGGTTCTGATGTAGTTAATTCTGGGTTAGTATACTTTGGATCAATATTTTGAGATGCCCAAACCACTGCTTGTCCAACAGTCATACCAAGAAAGTTTTCCCAACCCACTGTTTCTAAGTGAGGATCTTGAAAAGCTTCTTTAGTGACCATATGAATTGGACCACCACCAGCAGCAACTTCTTGTATAAAAGCATGATTACGCAAACATGTTGGTGTTGGATGGTGATCGATATATTCTCCAACAAGTTTTTTTGTATGTTCATACCATTTTTTTTCGTAATTCTCTCCATTAGCATTTTGAGTATAAGTTTTAAGATGTAAGAAATAAGCTCCTACCGGACCATAACCGTCTTTAAATCTACATAAAACAATACGGTTTTCCATTTGAGTCATTTTAGCACCAACTGCTATTGGCAAAGCGTAGGCTGATCCATTGCTCCATGGTGCGTACCAGGTTCTTCCCATTCCTTCACCTACTGCTCTTGGTTTAAATATATGTGAGGCTCCACCAGCAGCTACAATTACAGTTTTTGCCCGAAACACATAATAGTCACCCGTACGCATATTAAAACCTACTGCACCACCTACTCTATTCTCTTTGCTTTCATCCATTAGCAAATGAGTAATCATAATTCTATTGTATATTTTGTCTGCTGATTTTTTAGCTGCTTCAGCTACAATTGGTTTGTAACTTTCTCCGTGAATCATTATTTGCCATTTACCTTCTCTAAGGTAACGTCCAGTTTTTTCATTTTTCATCATGGGCAATCCCCATTCATCAAACATGTGTACGGTTGAGTCAACGTGTCGAGCCATATCGTAACCAAGATCTTCTCGAACCATTCCCATTAAATCATTACGAGCGTAGCGTACATGATCTTCTGGTTGGTTTTCATCCCATTGCATACCCATGTAGCAGTTAATTGCATACAAACCTTGTGCAACAGCGCCACTTCTGTCTATATTAGCTTTTTCAACACAAATAATTTTTAAATCTCTTCCCCAGTGTCTAGCCTCAAATGTAGCACCAGTACCAGCCATTCCACCACCAACAATAAGAATATCACAATCTTCGTAATGAGTTTTAATTTTAGCCATTAATAATAAACGCCTTTTTTAAAAGACTCCTTAGGTACTGATGGCAATTCTTTTTTAGTATTTAATCCTTCAGGTTCTAAATAAAGTCTTTGGGAATTGATCTCTCCTTGATTTGGCTTATCACCTTCAGCAAGTTTTGGAATAAATTTACCCCAAGGTTTTGTTGTAATTGGAGATACGAAATCTTTTACTGTTCCATTTCTGAATTTAATTTTCCAAGATATGGTTCCTTTTTCTTCTTCTCGTCTAACTCTTACGCTATGACCCATAGGAGCAAAGTCGGCATATCCTCTAACATCAATAGCATGATTTGGGCATGCTTTTACACATGAATAACACTCCCAACAAAAATTTGGTTCAATATTTTTTGCACGTCTAATTGTTTCATCAATGTGCATAATATCTGAAGGACAAATATCTACACAATGACCACAACCATCACAACGAGTCATATATACAAAAGTTGACATATTTATTTTTTATCTATCATATTAATAATGCTTTGGCTCTTCTCTTTTTATACCTGGGCCAAATTGCTCAGGTGCATCTGCTGGTGGCGGCAAATTATCTCTAGAACCATCAGCTTCTGCTAAATTTTTTTGTATTGCCGCTCCAGGTTTGTAAAACATATGTGCAAATTTTGACCAATACACGCCACCAAACAATACAAGGTTAGACACGATGTATAAAACTAAAAACACTTTATCGTCCCATCTATCATTTAAATTTAATGATTGTAAATAAGACCAAATTAAACCAAACAAAGAAGATGCGATTAGCGCAAGCACAAATAAATCTGCTTGAATAATTCTGTACCAAGGTTGAGCTTCTGAATAAACATCTACTCTTAAAAAAAACCAAAACCACGAGCCACCTAATACAGTCATTATTGCACCGATATGCCAAATAACTGGCCATACAGAAGTTGTTTCAGATGATGGTTTGGAATAACAAAAAATTAATATTACAGAAGCAAGCCAAAATAAAATAGTTCCATACATGCCTAGAAGATGTGCTGCTCTTCTTTTTCCAGCTCCTAACTCAGATGTAGTCGCGATATCTGTTACTATAGTTTTAGAAATTACAGATATTTTTTCACCTGTGCTTAAAGTTTTGGTGGCTGATAATTTTGCTTTTTTTGCATTTTCAAAAAAATATTTGACATTTTTTTTATGCATAATGTCTAAAAGGGTACCTGCAATAACAAATATTATCATTACAATAACAAACCACTGCATAAAAATTGGCGAAATAGTCTCTCCTAATGTTAAAAATGGATTGTTTAATAGCATGTGATTATTTCTCCCTTAATCAAAGGTTTTTAGTATACTTATAATAATAGATCAACCGTTATATCTAGGACAGTTAGTAATCGCTTGTTGATAAATTTTTAATAAAATTCTGTAATTCTTTAAACTTTTTCTTTTCCAAAGTGTTTTTTCTATAGAGTTAACTGAAGTCACTCCTTTTCCTGAGCCAATGATAATTATCTCATCATATTGATTTAATGAATCGGCAAAAATATTTATTTTTTTAATTTTTTTAATTTTTTTTATAAAAAACTTTAGAGTTGTTCCTTTATAAAAGCTATTAATTGGTGAGTATATTTTATTATTTTTAATAAAAAGAAGATTAGAAGTTCCACTTTCTAATATTTTATTATTTTTATAAAGAGCAATATCTGATTTGTTAGTATCCATTTTGTTCAATATATTTAAAATTTTTTTATATTTTAAGTTTTTATATTCAGGATCTATTCTTTTATAATTAATTAATTTAAGATTAAAATTTGATTTTGGTTTAAATCTTTTTCTTAATGAAATTGAAATCATTTTATTATTTGCTGCAACTCTAAATAAATGATCATATTGTTTTTTTTTTTTTAAATTTAATTTAATTAATTTAAGAATATTTTTTTTAATATTTTTTTTATTAATTTTATAAACTTTTAAAGATTTAAAAAGATTATCAATATGTTCTTTAAAAAATAAAATTTTAGCTGGTTTTCCAATAACTCTCATTGTTGTAAAAACTCCATAAGAGTTCCATAGATCATTAAATTTTATCTCTTTAAGATCTTTGTGCTGATAAGATTTTTTTAATAATAAAGTTGCCATTTTCTGTTAAAAAAGATTCTGGATGAAATTGAAATCCATAAACTTTGTTTTTTAAATCTTCTATGCCCATGGGAATATTTGTTTTAGCGCATCTCATTGTGATTTTTATATCATTTGACTTGAAAGGCTCAAATAATTTTAAAGAGTGATATCTCCCTACTTTAAAAATTTTATTATTTTTAAATAGTTTACTTTGGTTTGTAACTCTAACTTTTGATTGATAGCCATGGTAAATATTTTTTTGCTGAATAATTTTTCCTTTCTCATTAAACAAAATTTGCTGATATCCAAGGCAAATACCTATTAATTTTTTTTTTCCCTTATATTTATTATAAATTTTAGATGTTAATGGATAATCTTTAGGCGCTCCTGGACCAGGTGATAAAACAATTGTATTGCATTGTTCTATTTTTTTTTGATTTATTTCAAAATAATTTGAGCAATATACATCATCAAATTTTGAAAATTGATGCACAACATTCCATGTAAATGAATCTTGATGGTCAATTATATAGATCATTTATATAACTCCAATAATGATTTAGCTTTTATAAAATTTTCACTGAATTCTTTTTTAGGCGAACTATCTAAAACTACACCAGATGCAGCAGATATTTCAGAAGTGTTTTTAAAATTTAAAATAGATCTAATAATAATATTAAATCTCATATCTTGATTAAATTTTATATATCCAAAACTTCCAGTAAATATATTTCTATCTTCTGTTTCCTGTTTATTTAAAAGTTCTAAAGTTCTAATTTTAGGACAACCTATAACAGATCCTCCGGGCATCATTGATTTTATAATGCTTTTAATATTAATTTTATTTTTAAGTTTACCTTGTATTGTAGTCACATAATGAAAAAGATGTTTATATTCTTCTACATATTTTTGTTTTAGTATTTTTACTGATCCCGTTTTACATATTCTTGAAAGGTCGCTTCTTTCCATATCGACAATCATGTTGTGTTCCTTTGTTTCTTTGTCATTATTTCTAAAGAATTTTAAGGCATTTAATTTTTTAATTCTTTTACTCTTTTTAAGTGTTCCTGCTATTGGTTTTGTAATTATATTATTTCCTTTTTTATCTATTAATGTTTCTGGAGAACAACTAACTATAGAAAAATCTTTATCTCTAATCATAAATGATTCTGGAGAAGAATTGATCTTCATAAGTTTCCAAAAAAAATTAACTGGGTTGATTTGAGATTTATTTTTGTATTTTGTGCAAATTTTGATTTGATATGTTTCTCCTTGTTTTATTTTTTTTGAAAATAAATCAAATATTTTTTTATACTTTTTATAATTTATGTTTAATTTAAATGGACTCAA
>CACDCI010000035.1 GCA_902551215.1 uncultured Pelagibacteraceae bacterium
GGAAAGGCATTGTCGTTTTTGTAAAAAAAGATTTATTCTTAATAATGTCACAGGTGTGTGCAATATAAAACATACCATTAAGTTTTAAAACTTTTTTAAGTTTCTGTCTTGGAACCATAGATTCTTTATTCATCAACGATATAAGTTTTTTATTCTTGATAATTTGCACTTTGAAAGGGTGAGGATGATCAAAAAAGGTTACACTTGCGGCAGATTTAAAATTTTTATTTTTTTCAAATTTTTTAAGAAATTCATTTGTTAAAGACATTGATCTAAATGGTGAAGTTACTTGCAAAAGTAATATAAAACAGTCCTTAAGTTTATTTTTTTTTATTTCATGTTTAATAACGTCAATTGTAAGAGCATATTTTGTTGATAATTTCTTGGGTCTTAAACTAATTGAATTAGATTTATATTTTTTTGCAATTGAATACATTTTTTTACAATCAGTGCTCACAATTGTTTTATCTATAAAGTTATTTTTTTTAGACAATATTATTGTTCTTTCTAGTAGCGTCTTGTTATTTAAAACAATTAAATTTTTATTTTTTATTCCTGATGAATTTTTTCTTACAGGTATAATTACAACTAATTTTTTTTTTTTAATCATTTCGTAAATTATTTTTTTTTAAATTTTCGTAAAATAGATTAAGATTAACTAATTGCCATAAATAGAAAGTATTATTTACTTTGGGTTTAAAAAAATTATTTACTTTTAAAAAATATTTTTTTTCTATAACTTTTTTATAATTTAAAGAATTTATATTATCCATTGCCCAATCTTTTAAATCGTTTAAAAACCAGCTGGTTTGAGGAGAATGTACGCTTTTTTTTCTTTCCATGGCAACTTTTTCATCTATTTTGAAAACAATTTCTCTTAATGGTGATTTTGTTATGCCATTTTTAAATTTTAATTCTAATGGAATAGCCATACTATGTACTAATAAATTATGATCTAAAAAAGGAAATCTTAGCTCTCTACCACATGCGGCACTAGATCTATCTCTAAATCTTAAAGTTCTAAATAACGACCCATCATTGATCTCTTTAAAAGATAAAAAATCGTAATAATTTTTAAAGTTATATATTTTATTTTTGATTTTACTTTTTTTTAACCTTATCTCGCTTAAATCTGTATTTCCATTAAATCCAGATAAAATAAATTTTTCAGAAATAAGCAAAATTTTTTTTAAACTTTGTCCAGAATATTTTACTAACTTTTTTAGTAAAGCGTTGTTTGTATTTGAATAATAAAGAAACCTTATTACTAAATAAAAATGAGAGTTATAACCACCCAGTATTTCGTCTCCACCCATTCCTTCAAAACTTATTATATTACCAATTTTTTTTTGCTCTAAATGTTGTTTATATTCAGATACTGCACCCAAACCTCCAAATGGTTCATCTTGATAGTATTGTAGCTTTGGAGCCAAATCAGGAATATCTTTCGGGGATATTTCAACTTTAAAGTTTTTTAAATTTAATTTTTTGCAAATTTTTTTAGCTACTTCATATTCATTATTGAAAAAACCTTTATACGTATACGTGCTAGCAGTCAGGTTATAATTCTTGTTCCATAATTTATTAGTCAGAAGAAATAGTGAATTTGAATCTATGCCTCCGCTTAAATGAAAATTTATAATTCTATTAGATCTTTGTCTAATTTTAATAGAATTATTTAATAAGAAATTAAATTTATCCAATGAATTAATATTAGATTGTTTTTCATTTTTTACCTGTTCATACAAATTAAAATATTTTTGATTATATAAAAAATTCAAAAGGAATCATAATCTCATCATTATGGGAAGATCCTGGTTTTGTCATGATTGAAGCTGCTTTCCAAAAAAAAATCATAATCTCATCTAATTGTTCAAGTGGTCCTAAAGAATTTATTAAAAATGAAAGAGCAGGATTTTTATTTAATTCAAATGACACAAAATCTTTGCATAATGCTATTTTGAAATTTAAAAAAAGTTCTAAAAATATTTTACAAAAAAAAATTAATTGCGCGAAATATAAATCTTTAATATATAAAACAGAACATCATTCTGAATTAGTAAGCAAATATTTGATTGCATGACAGAGAAAATTCTTATTACAGGAGCTGCCGGATTTATAGGATTTTCTATGTGTCAAATGTTGCTAAAGAATGATAAGCATCATATTATTGGCATAGATAACTTAAATTCATATTATTCTCCAAAATTAAAAAAAAAAAGATTAGAAATATTAAAAAAAAATAAAAATTTTAAATTTTATAAGTTAGATCTTATTGAGAAGGATAAATTAAAAAAAATTTTTGTTCAGAACACTTTTAAGATTGTTTATAATTTTGCAGCCCAAGCAGGAGTAAGATATTCATATATTAATCCAAAAAGCTATTGTGACTCAAATATTACAGGATTTAATAATTTATTAGAACTAGTTTGTTCTTATAAAGTTAAAAAATTTTTTTTTGCATCTTCTTCTTCTGTGTATGGAGATATAGGACCTTTTCCCAAAAAAGAAAATTCACAATTGCATCCGTTAAATATTTATTCTTTATCAAAATTAGTTAATGAACAGATCGCAAAAATATATAGCAAAAAAATAAAAACTAGTATTATTGGGTTAAGGTTTTTTTCAATATATGGTGAGTGGGGAAGACCTGATATGTTAATTTTAAAATATTTAATTGCATCCAAAAAAAGAAAACCATTTGAGCTATTTAATTATGGCAATCATTACAGAGATTTTACATATATTAAAGATGCAGTGAATTTAGTTTTAAGATTAGATAAAGTTAAATTAAAATCTAATTTTGAGATATTTAATGTATGTTCTTCAAATCCTATAAAAATAACAAAAATAATTGATGTAATTAATAAAGAAAAAATAAAAACAAAAATTATTGGCAAACCCATACATAATGCAGATGTATTAAAAACTTATGGGAATAATTCTAAAATTGTAAAAAACATGAAAAATTTTAAATTTACAGAATATAGGACTGGAGTTGGAAATACTATTAATTGGTATTTAAAGAACTTGAATTTATTTTGATTTCAAAAGAAAAATTATATTATATATAATTACTAACTAATTTTGAATATTTTTCTAAGTTGTTGTTAAAATCAAACCTTTTTAACTCTTTAAATGATTTATTTAACATTTTTGAACATTTTTTTTTATTTTTTTCATAATAGTAAATTTGTTGAGATAATTTTTTAAAATTTCCAACCTTAAATAATAAACCACCTTTACCATTAAGCAAAATTTCTTTTGGACCCGTTGGACAATTACTTGAAATTACAAACTTTTTTAAAGTCAATGACTCAAGTAATACATTTGGCAAACCTTCGAATTTTGAAGATAAAATAAATAAATCACATTGTTTAATTATTGGGTAAGGATTTTCAACAAAATTCTTCAGCTTTATATACTTTTCTAATTTATTTTTCATTATATAATTTTGCAAATATTCTTTGCAAATACCTCTGCCAATAATTATAGCTTCGTAATCAATTTTATTTTTTAAAATTTTAAGAGCTTTTAAAAGAGTAATCTGATCTTTTTGATCAGTAAATCTTCCAATATTTAAAATCTTTAAATTGTTTTTTTTATTAAATGTTTTTTTAGTTTTTATCTTTGATTTTTTTAATATCTCATTTTTATTTAAAGGATTGTAGATGCAAATAGAATTTAAATTGAATTCTTTTTTTAAATTTTTTTTAAATTGATAACTATTTACCATAACATCGTCAGCAAGACTTAAAAATATTTTATAAATATAACGTTTTAAAGGATTTATAGACCAACCTATTGGTGCTGAATTTGATCTAGTAATTACTTTGATAAATAATAACTTACAAACAATGATACAATAAATATTTGCCTGAAACGAAAAAACAACAACATTTCTATCTAATAATATCTCTTTTATTAATAAAATTAATGAAAAAAAATATTTAATTCTCCTAGCCATTTTATCCCAAATATTGCCAGGTAAAGAAATAAATTTTATAGATTTGTGAAATTTATATTTATACTTATTTGAAATAGTAATTAATGATAATCTCATTTTTTTTTTTGCTAAATAATTACTTACCAAATAAAGATTTTTTTCCACACCGCCCCCTTCCATTGAGGGCATAAAGATAATAATTTTTTTTTTCATTATTGATAAATATTTATAGTATATTTTAAATTAGACATAATTAAGATATTACTATTTAACTAGTTACATTAATAAAATATCTATGCAACAAAAAGTCAGTGTTATAATACCTTTCTATAAAAATTATTATTATTTAAAAAAAGCTATTAGATCGGTTTTAAAACAAACTTATAGAAATTTTGAAATAATTATAATTAATGACAATTTAGAAAATGAAAAAAATTTACCTGAGAAAATTTACAAAGAATTTAAATATTTCAAGAAAATTAAAATAATTAATAATAAAAAAAACTTCGGTGCAGGAATATCTAGAAACAAAGGTATTAAATTATCTATAGGGAAATATGTTGCTTTTTTAGACTCAGATGATCTTTGGCATCCTAATAAATTGAAAAAGCAATTAGGCTTTATGGTTAAAAATGATATTTATATAAGTCATACTTCTTACAATATTATTGATAAAAATAATAGGAAAGTTGGATTTAGAGAGGCAAAAAAATTAGAATATAAACAATTATTAAGATCATGTGATATTGGTTTATCAACAGTAATGATAAAAAAAGGTTTATTAAAAAAAAATTTTTTTGCAAAAACTAAAACAAAAGAAGATTATATATTATGGTTAAAGCTGTCAAAAAAAGGACTAACTTTTTTCTCTCTTCAAGAAACTCTTACATCTTGGAGAAAATTAAATAATTCTCTTTCTTCATCTGTAATAAGGAAGCTTATAGATGGATATTATGTTTATAGAGTGTTTCTTAAACAATCAATTGTTAAATCATTTTTGAGTTTGTTTATATTATCATTTAATTATATTAAAAAATGAGTCATTATTTATTTTTTCTATTTTTAATACCTTTAATTATCTTAATAAACTTTTTTTTGATTAAAAAAAATTTTTTAACAAGTAATACAGGAAAGCTACATCAGGATTATACAAGTTTAAATCAAGTACCTCTTTCTGGAGGAATTTATGTTTTATTATTTTTTTATTTTTTTGAAACAAATGTTGAGTTTTTAATATTTATTTCAATCTTATTTTTCATTGGATTAATAGCAGATTTAAATTTAATTAATTCACCACTTAAGAGATTTACAATGCAAATATGCTTAATTGTTTTATTTATAATAAGTTTAAATATTCAAATAGAGGACGTGAGAATCAATTGGTTTAATGAATTACTTTTAAATAATTTATTTAATATATTTTTTTGTTCCTTTTGTTTTTTAGTTTTAATTAATGGTTCAAATTTTATTGATGGAAATAATTGTTTGTCAATTGGTTATTATTTTGATATTTTTTATCATAATGTATTTGAATTATAATAATTCAATTTTTTTTGAAATTGAAAAAAATTTATTTTTTTTAATTTTACTTTTTATTTTATTAATATTTAATTTATTAAACCAATTATATTTAGGCGACAGCGGTATATATTTAATTTCCATTTATTCAGGAGTCACTCTTATAAATATATTTAAGAGCAATTTTTATGTTTCGCCTTACTTTATAGCTGTTTTATTATGGTATCCTGCATTCGAGATTTTATTTTCATTAATTAGAAAATTTAAAAATAAGTTCTCACCCATGGAGCCAGATACAATGCATTTACACCAGTTAATTTTTTTCTATTTAAATAAAACTAAAAATTTTAAAAAAAATTGGAATAACTCAATTACAGGCTTAATTATTAATTTCTATAATGTGGTCATATTACTTTTTGCAAGTATTTATTATTATTATACTAAGTTACAAATTGCTATATTATTAATAAACGTGGCTATTTATATGATTGCTTATTTTTACTTTCTGACATTCAAGCGATCATTTGAAAAAAAGTTTGATCATTGAAATTAAAATTTTAAATCCATCTATAAATTCATTAACTTTTTTCTTACCAGCAATTCTTTTTCTTTCATTAGACGGAGAGGTTAACATTGAAAAATTAGATTTTTTTGCTTTAATTGGCAATTCTACACAAAAACCAAAATCTTTTTCCATCAAATTTAGTGTCTGAGCTTTTTTAGTTATACCCATAACAAATGTGTATAAAATGTCAGATATGTTAAGGGAAAAAAATAAACTTCCAATCAATGTAAAAATTTTGTTTCCCACGTATGTCAATATAGTATCATCTTCACTTCCAGCGTTTTTCATGTATCTTGAAGCAAAAACAAAATCAGCACTATTTCTATTTATTAATTCATACATCATTTTTAATTCTTTAGGATTAAATGAACCGTCCGCATTAAAAATACAAAAAAATTCTGTTTGAGCATTTTTTATTCCTTGAATTAAAGCATCACCATATCCTTTATTTTCTTGATAAATAATTTTACAGTTAAAATCTTTTATTGACTCTATTGTTTTTAAATCAGTTTTTTCTAAAATAATAATAATTTGTAATTCATATATTTCTAGCTCTCTCAAAACTTGCGGAAGAGACTCATTTTCATTTTTAGCAGGTATTAATAAAGTCAATTTCTTCATAATATTATAATTTTTTAAGTTATGGGTACTTATATATAGAAATAAATTATAAAATAGATAAATTAATCACAATTCAAATAAAAATGAATTTTAAATATCTGTTTGTTTTTATCCTATATTTTTTAACAATTTTTTCTGTAATTGGTTATGGAAAATTTTTCAGCAATTTATTTATAAAAGATAAAAAATTTAATTTTGGGTATTATGGTGTTTTTGGAACCTTTTTTTTAATATTTTACTCTTATGCAAGTCATTTATTTTATCCCCACTCTCAAACTCATAATTTAATTTTTATTTTATTAGGTCTTATTTTTTTTATTTATTTATTAAATAAAAGAGTTAAAGAAATTTTTTTTACCTCAATAATATTTTTATGTTTATATATATCTTTATTAGTAATCAAAACTCACGATGACTTTCCTTATTATCATTTTGGATATAGCTATTATTTAACTCAAAATCCGCTCCTAATTGGAATAGGTCAATTTAATCACGGATTTAGAACACAATCTTCTATCTTTTATTTGAATTCTTTATTTTATTTACCAATAATTAAATTTTACTTTTTTCATTTGTCGTCATTATTATTTTTAGGATTTGTAAATATTATTTTTATTAATAAATTATTAAAAAATTTTAAAAATAAAAATATAAACTATATAGATTACTTTTCTATATTAAGCATAATATTTATTAATATTTTTTTTTATAGAATTGCTGAATACGGTACCGATAGATCTGCGCAAATTCTTGTATTTTTGCTTATTTTTGAAATTTTATATT
>CACDCI010000036.1 GCA_902551215.1 uncultured Pelagibacteraceae bacterium
TTAGACCACGATTTAAAATTTGCACAAAAAGAGGAAATGAAGCAAAGAAAAGATTTATTATCAGACTCTATTAAAATTTTAAATGATAGAGAAAAAGAAATTCTTTACGCAAGGAGATTAAACGATGAACCAACTACCCTTGAGGATTTAAGTAAAAAATACAAAATTAGCAGAGAAAGAATTAGACAAATCGAAAACAAAGCATTTGAAAAGCTTCAAAAACACATGTTAAATTCTGCTAAATCAAAAAACCTTCTCCCAGCAAATTAATTTTAACTAAAGATCGAACGGATTTTCAATAAGAATTGTATCTTCTCGTTCAGGGCTTGTAGAAATACTTGAGATTTTTGCTCCAATAAAATCTTCGACTGCAAATATATATTTTTTAGCATTCTCAGGTAGTGCATCAATATTTTTTATTCCGCTAGTAGAAGATTTCCAACCTGGAAAGATTTTATAAATAGGTTTAATTTTTTGCTGATCCTCAAATGCTGCGGGAAGATAGTCAAGTTTTTCTCCATTTAATTCATATTTAACACATATTTTTATTTCATCTAATTCATCTAAAACATCTAATTTTGTTAATGCTATTCCATCAATTCCTGAAACTTTAATTGTTTGACGAACTAACACACCGTCAAACCAACCACATCTTCTCTTACGACTTGTAACAGTTCCAAATTCTTTTCCTCTTATACCAAGCAATTCTCCAATTTCATCTTTGAGTTCAGTTGGAAAGGGTCCTTCTCCAACTCTTGTTGTATAAGCTTTTGTGATTCCTAAAACATAATGAATAGAATTAGGACCACACCCTGAACCTGTTGCAGCGCTTGAGGCAACTGTATTTGAGGATGTTACAAATGGATAAGTTCCATGATCTACGTCTAATAAAATACCTTGTGCACCTTCAAATAATATTTTCTTTTTTTTCTTTTTATATTCATCAATTTTAAGCCATACAGGTTTTGAAAACTTTAAAATTTCTGGTGCTATTTGGTTTTTAACTTTTTTAAGATTAAAAAATAATTTTTTTTGTGCAGTTGTAGTTCCAATTTTAACCAAGCTCCAAGATCGTAAAATATACTCTTGTATAGAAGCTTTAATCCACCACATAGCATATGTTGCTAGTCTAAAACCTTTTTCTGGTTTAAATTTTTTAACAGCTTGCATTAAACCTACATTACCTTCGGAAATCATTTCATTTACAGGAAGACCATATCCTTTATAACCCATTGCGATTTTTGCAACTAGTCTTAAGTGACTTGTTACAAGTTTTTCAGCAGATTTAATGTTTCCTGTGTTTCTCCAGTTTTTAGCCAGCATATATTCCTCTTCAGCATCTAACATTGGAAATTTTTTAATTTGAGCAAGATAAGCTGAAAGACCTCCTTCATTTGAAAGAGCAGGAAGATTATAGTTTGTTACAGCACTCATAAGCAGATACTTATTTAATAAATTTTTTTATTATTACAATTGTTTATTTGTTAATGTTTCTTAGCATTTTTAATATACTTTCAAGATCTTGTGGCAAAATTGAGGAAAATTCTAACTCTTTACCTGATTTAGGATGTATAAAACCTAGTGTTTTAGCATGAAGAAATTGTCTATTTAATTTTAATAAAGATTTTTCTAAATCAGGATCAATATTTTTTAATTTTTTAATTTTTTTTTTGTATTTACTATCTCCTAAGATATTATTTCCTTTATAACTCATATGAACTCTAATTTGATGCGTACGTCCAGTTTCAAGTTTGCACTCAATTAAACTTAAAGTTGGTGTTTTATCATTTTCAAAAACTTCTAAAGTTTTATAGTTAGTAATTGCTTTTTTTCCTTTTGTAATTCCAACTTCCATCAATTGTCTATTTTTTGAGCTTCTGGTTATTAAAGTTTCAATCTTTCCTGATTGAGGACGAATTTTACCCCAAACCATTAATTGATAAATTCTATGTATAGTATGTTCATTAAATTGTTTTGATAAATTTTCATGTGTTGCATTGTTTTTTGCCACAACAATTAAACCAGAAGTATCTTTGTCTATTCTGTGAACGATGCCTGGTCTCAGTTCGTCTCCAATATTAGACAAGCTGCCTTTACAATAATACATCAGAGCGTTAACGATTGTGTTATCGTAATTTCCAGCTCCAGGATGCATAATTATACCTGATGGTTTGTCAATGACCAGCAAATCATTATCTTCATGAATAATATTTAATTTGAAATCAAAAGGTTTAATCGAAGCTTTTTTTGGCTCTGGGATTTCTAAATTTATTTTATCTTTGTATAATACTTTATGGGAAGGACTATTAATCACTTTACCATTTAATTTTAATTTTTTATTTAAAATTAAATTCTTAATTCTAGTTCTGCTTAATGAGCTTTCTTTTTTATTGACAAATACATCTACTCTCAAATTATTGTCTTCCGATTCAGTTATTAAATTAATGATTTTTTTCATAAATTGTATTAATAATATTATATGCGCTTGTAGCTCAATTGGATAGAGCGCCTGACTTCGGATCAGGAGGTTGAGGGTTCAAGTCCTTCCGGGCGCACCAATTATTCACCTATATTTATTAATGTTCCTTTTTTACGCGCTTGTCCAAAAGAGTAGTAGAATAATGATATTGCTAATATCAAATAAATCCCATTTAAATAAAATGCAGTTATTATATTTTTATAATTTACAGTCTGGTCAATCAGAATACTTCTAGCCTCTTCAAAAATATATACGAGAGGAAGTGAGTAAGCTATTTTTTGAAAAAATTCAGGTAAAATTTCCACTGGGTAATAAATACAACCAAAAGGAGCTAATAAAAACATCGTTGACCAAGCTATATTTTCAAATGAAGGACCAAATCTTAATAGCCCTGCTGAAACAAATATTCCAAGTGTAATTCCAAATATGTATAAACTTAAAAAAAGAAAGAACAAATTTACTCCAAGATTTACTAACGATATTCCAAAAAGAGGAGAGGTGAGCAAAATTGCTGGAATAAGTCCAATTAAAGCTCTGATTAAAGCTGTAAAAACTAAAGATATAATTATTTCACCAATTTTAATTGGTGCAATAAATAAATTTGTAAAGTTCCTGCTCCAGATTTCCTCTAAAAATAACATATTAAAACCGATGCTTGTTCTAAAAAGAAAATCATAAAGGATGGCACATGTTAGAATTACACCAACTGCATTATTATAATATGTACTATGGGAAGCAAAAAAATTTGATATAAATCCCCACAAAGTTATCTGAATTGACGGCCAGTAAATTAAATCTAAAACTCTTGGAAAAGATCTCGTAATTAAATAAAAGTGTCTTAAAAAAAGACCATAAATTCTAATAAAGCTCATTTCTGCTCCTTGAAAGTTTTAAAAAAACTTCCTCTAAGTTTTCTCTACCGTGCTTTTTAATCAATTCTTCGGGATGGCCTTTGTCAATGATAATACCATCTTTCATCATTAGTACTGTTTTACACAATCTTGTTACTTCGGACATATTATGTGATGCCAACAAAATTGATATTTTTTTTTCTTTTTTATAATTTTCCAAAAAACTTCTAACAAAGTCTCCAATTTCTGGATCAAGGGAAGCCGTAGGTTCATCTAAAAATAAAACAGTAGGATTATTTATCAAAGCCTTTGCTAAACTAGCTCTATTTTTTTGTCCTGAAGAAAGTTCTCCTGTTACTCTATTTAATAAATCTTCTAACCTTAGTTTTTCAACAAGGTATTCAATTCTACTTTTTATATCCAAAACATTGTATAATCTGCAGTACACAATTAAGTTTTGTTTCACCGTAAGTTTTTTTGGCAGCTCAATATAAGGTGAGATAAAATTTATTTTTTGAAGAGTTTCTATTCTATTTTCCTCAATTTTTTTTCCATCTATTAATATTTTTCCATTTGAAGGCTTTAGCAAACCAAGCATCATTCCTATGGTTGTTGTTTTTCCTGAACCATTAGGACCAAGCAGTCCTAAGATTTCGTTTTCCTTAATGTTAAATGAGATACCTTTTACAGCTTCTTTTGAGCCATATTTTTTTTCAAGATTTTTAACTTCTACTAAGTTATTCATTAATATTTAGATGCTCTAATTAATCTATCATTGATTGCTTCTCCAAACCCTATATTTGGAATTTTTTCTACTGCAATACTTTTAAAATTATTTTTCTTTATCATTCTCAGCGTTTCATATAATTTTCTTGCTGCTTCTTTCAGGTTTTTTTTCTTACTTAGATAATAAAAGTTTTTAGCAGATGATTTTCTTTTTTGAATTAAAATAAATGCCTCATTTATTTTTGGTTTTTTGACATTTAATCTAATTGGAATACCAGGCGAATAATGTATTTTTCCTTGACCAGGTGTAATTATTTTTTTCCTTTTTTTATTAAATTTAAGAGTAGTTTTGAGAACTTGATTTATTTTGCTGATTTCTATTCCTCCTAATCTTAGGATTTGAGGTTTATTAATTAAACTAACTATAGTTGATTCTAAACCTACTGTGGATCTGCCGCCATCAAGAATAAATTTAATTTTTTTTCCGAATTCATCTATAACATCTTCTTTAGAGACAGGGCTAATTTTGCTAGAAATGTTAGCGCTTGGAGCGGCAAGCGGGTAATCTAATTTTTTTAGAAGTTTTCTAGCTAGCGCGTGTTTTGGAAATCTTATAGCTAGTGTTTTTTTATAATTAGTTACATTTTTAGAAATTTTACTATTTTTTTTCAGTTTGAGAACAAATGTAATGGGACCAGGACAAAATTTTTTATAAAGAATAAAAAAATTTTTATTAAGAACACAATCATTTTTGAGTTGTTTCAAATTTGAGTAGTGAACAATTGAAGGATTAAATTTAGGTCTTTTTTTTAATTTGTATATTTTTTTAACTGCACTATCCGAATAAGCGTTTGCTGCAAGTCCATAAACAGTTTCCGTTGGAATTGCAACACAATGTCCTTTATCAAGAAAGAACTTACTTTTTTTGATATTTGAATGATTAAATTTCATGTATTAATACTTACTATTATATGAAAGATAAAAATTTACCAGACGATAATAATTCACAAACTCTTGATGAATTAAAAGAAGAAATAAATCAAGCTATTGAGAATTTGGAAAAAGAAAAAAATCTTGAAAATTCATTAAATGATTATCAAAAATTAATTAAGTTAAATAATATTATTGAAAAAAAATTTCAAAAAAAATCAAAACATATAAATGAAACCACCAAACAGAAAATTAATAATATAGTTAATAAAAAAAATGCAAAAAAAACTTAAAAGAATTGCATTAGATACTAATATTTTTTTAAAAAGTTTTATTAAACAACAAAAAAAAACTGACTTAATTTTTCCAATGCAGTATGGGTTATTCCCTGGAGGAAAAAAAATAAGATCAAAAGTTTTGATTGATATAGGATCGTTATTTAATATAAATTATAAATCTCTAATAAAAATTGGAGCAGCTATAGAGTGTATTCATGCTTATTCTTTAATTCACGATGATCTTCCTTGTATGGACAATGATAGATTTAGGAGGGGAAAATTATCAACACATGTAAAATATAGCGAGTCAACAGCAGTATTGGCCGGCAACTCTCTTTTGACAATGGCTTTTGAAATTTTAAGCGATAAAAAACTAATGATATCCAACAAAATAAAAATTTATTTAATTAAAAAATTATCCGAATGTTCAGGTCATGCAGGAATTGCTGGAGGACAATTTTTAGATTTAAATTTTGAAAATAAAAAAATTTCTCAAAAAAAAATTGTAGATATGGCAATAAAAAAAACTGGAAAACTATTTTCCTTTTGTTGTATCGCTCCTGCAATTATAAAAAGAAAAGATGCAGATACCATAAAACTTTTTGAAAAAATTGGCGCAGAAATTGGCTTACTTTTTCAAATTACTGATGACTTAATTGATTATAAAGGCAAAACTTTAAAAGTTGGAAAAAAAACAAATAAAGATCAGAGGCAAGGAAAAGCGACACTTATTAGTTTGC
>CACDCI010000037.1 GCA_902551215.1 uncultured Pelagibacteraceae bacterium
ATAGCGAAATAAGATATGTTGGTGGTTGCGTTAGAAAAGTTATTAATGATGAAAAGATTGATGATATTGATCTTGCGGTGAATTTAAGCCCAGAAGATGTTTGCCAAATTTTAAAGAAAAATAATATTAAATTTTATAAAACAGGAATTGAGCACGGAACAATTACCGTTTTGATTAATAACAAAAAATTTGAAGTAACATCATTAAGAAAAGATATTATAACTGACGGAAGACATGCAAAAGTTGAATTAAAATGTCCAACAGAAAATATTCCTGATGAATTAATTGTAGATTTAGAAAATAAAGATATTGGTGAAAGTTTTAAAATTTCATCAATCAAATTACCAGAAGGTGTAACGCCAACAATTCAAGGAAGAGATTTTGTTGTGGCAACACTTGCTGCGCCAACAATTATTAAAGAACCAGAGAAACCTGCTGAAGAAACTGCTGAAGATGCTGAGGGTGCAGAAGCAAGCACTGAAGGATCAGAAGGAGAGACAAAAGCAGCTGAGACTGATAAAAAGGAAGACGAAAAAGGTGACAAAAAAGAAGAAAAAAAGCCAGTAGTCGAAAAAAAATAATCAAAAAAAGTGAAAATCTTCAGACTCGATTTTAAAAAATTATGCTTTTATTCGTAGGTTTAGGAAACCCAACGCCTGATAGTGAAAATAACAGACACAATATAGGTTTCAAAATCATTGATGCTATAAATAAAAAATTTGCTCTTTCAAAACAAAAACCAAAATTTAAAGGATTGCTTACTACAGGAAATATAAATGGAAAAAAAGTTTATGCAATTAAACCTCTAACATTTATGAATAACTCAGGAATATGTATTAGAGAGTTGATAGAATATTTTAAGATTGAAGCTGAAAATGTAATTGTTTTTCATGATGATCTTGATATTGACTTTGGAAAAATTAAAGCAAAATTTGGTGGATCGAGTGCTGGACACAATGGAATTGAATCAATAGATAAATTTATTGGAAAAGATTATTCTAGAATAAGAATAGGAATAGGCAAACCAAAAAAAAACTCTGATGTGGTAGATCATGTGCTTAAAGATTTTGATGAAGAAGAAATTAAAGATTTGAAAAAAATTACTACTAGCATAACTGAATCTCTATCAATTCTACTTGATAAAAATTTAGACCTTTTTTCCAGCACAATAAATAATAAGTAATGAGTTTCAAATGCGGAATTGTTGGCTTGCCAAATGTTGGTAAATCAACTTTATTTAATGCTTTAACAAATTCAAGCAAAGCCCAAGCAGAAAATTTTCCTTTCTGTACTATTGATCCGAACATTGGTGTTGTTCCTGTCCCTGATGAAAGATTGGACAAATTGGTTAAAATTTCTAATTCAAAAAAAAAAATAAACACTACAATATCTTTTGTTGATATAGCGGGACTTGTAAAAGGTGCTTCTAAAGGTGAGGGATTAGGAAATAAATTCCTATCACACATTAGAGAAGTTGATTCAATTATTCATATGATTAGATGTTTTGACTCTGAAGATATTCAAAATGTTAATCCAAATGTAAACCCAGTAAGAGATTTAGAAATTGTTGAAACTGAAATGATGCTAGCAGACTTAGAATCTATCCAAAAAAGACTTGATAAAAAAAACAAAAAAAATATTGATAAAGAGCAACTAAAAATTTTAGAAATGGCTTTAGATTGCATTAATAACAATAAAAACCTTAAAATTTTAACTGAACAATTTAATTACAAAATTTTAAATCAAAGTGCTCTTCTATCGCTCAAGCCAAAAATATATGTATGTAATGTAGATGAGCAAAGTATTCAAAATGGCAACAAATATACTGTAGATTTCATAAATAAATTTGGAGATACAAATACAATAATTGTTTCAGCAGAAATTGAAAATCAAATAAATCAATTAGAAAATGATGAAAAAATAAACTATATGAAAATGATTGGATTAAAAAAAACAGGACTTAGCATGTTAATACAAAAAGGTTATAATATATTAGAATTAGAAACTTTTTTTACATCGGGACCAGAAGAAACTAGAGCTTGGACTGTTAAAAAAAATTGTCTTGCACCAAAGGCAGCGGGTGAGATTCATACGGATTTTGAAAAAGGTTTTATTAGAGCTGAAACAATTGCTTACGATGATTTCATAAAACATCAAGGATGGCTAAATTCTAAAACAAATGGAAAGATGAGACTAGAAGGTAAAGATTATATTGTTAAAGATGGTGATATATTAAACTTCAGGTTCAACACGTGACCAAAGTCTTTTCATGCTGAAATAAGCTAATATAGATAAAATTATTAAATATATAATTGCTTTAAAGCCAATTTTATGCCTCGCCTCAAGATGAGGTTCTGCGGTCCATGCAAGAAAGGTTACCAAATCCTTTGCCATTTGTTCTTCTGTTGCTTTTGTTCCGTCATTATATTCTATTAAATCGTCTGATAAAGGATTAGGCATTTTTATCATATTCCCGTACATGTATTTATTATAATAAACACCTTCATCCAATATCACATCGTTAGGAGGGTCTTCATATCCAAGCAGTAGTGAATAAATATAATCTGCTCCTCCACTCCTTGCTTTTATCAAGACAGACATATCTGGAGGATAAGCCCCTCCATTGGAAGCCATTGCTTCTTTGTCGTTTTGATATGGATTAACAAATTTGTCTGATAGTTTTGCTGGTCTTACAAACATATCGCCATCATCATTTGGTCCATCAGTTACTTCAAAGTTTGCTGCTATAGCCTTTGCTTGTTCTTTAGAAAATTCTGGTCCTCCTTTTTCTGCAAGATTTCTGTAGCTCAAATACTTTAATGAATGACATGAAGCACAAACTTCAGCGTAAACTTGATAACCTCTTTGCAGTGAAGCTCTATCAAATTTTCCAAAATATCCTTTAAAACTCCAATCAGTAGTTAATAATTTTTTTTTTTCTTCAGCAAAAATATTTTGACTTAAAAAAATTAGAGATAGAAATATAAAACAGATTGATTTAATAATATTTTTCATAGAATTAATTATAAATTTCTTTTTTTTTAACTACATTAGGATTCGGTGAACCACCAAGAACTGGATCTGTAATGCTTAATGGTACTGGTAGTGTCTTTTCTTTTTTACCAAGGATTGGCAAAATAATTAAAAAATGAACAAAATAATATATGGTAGCCGCTCTAGCTATTAACAAGTATGTTCCTTCTGCGGGCATTGCTCCCATATATCCCAATACAAGAACATCTATCACAAGTATCCAATAAAACTGCTTGTATATAGGTCTAAAAATTGCTGATTTAACTTTAGAAGTATCAAGCCATGGCAATATTACCAAAACAAAAATTGAAGCGAACATTGCAATAACTCCAAAAAGTTTATCTGGTACAGATCTTAATATTGCATAAAAAGGCAACAGGTACCATTCAGGAACTATATGATTTGGAGTAACCATTGGGTTTGCTTCAATATAATTGTCAGCATGACCCAATATATTTGGTGCATAAAAAACAAAAAAAGCAAATACAATTAAAAAAAGTAATAAAGCAAATAAATCTTTAATAACTATATATGGATGAAAAGGAACAGTGTCCTTTGATGGTTTTTTTAGTTCAATTCCAATTGGATTGTTATTTCCTGGAACATGTAGAGCCCAAATATGTAAAATTACTAAACCAAAAATTAAAAAAGGAAGAAGGTAGTGCAGAGCATAAAATCTTGTTAACGTTGGATTATCAACCGCAAAACCTCCCCATAACCAATTTGTAATACTTTCGCCTACAAAAGGAACAGCACTAAATAAATTTGTTATTACTGTTGCGGCCCAAAAACTCATTTGTCCCCATGGTAATACGTATCCCATAAATGCCGTCATCATCATTAAAAAATATATTATCATTCCTATAATCCATATAACTTCTCTTGGTGACTTATAAGACCCATAATACAGCGCTCTAAAAATATGAATATAAACTGCTAAAAAAAACATTGATGCTCCATTTGCATGAAAGTATCTCAGTAGCCATCCATAATTTACATCTCTCATTATATGTTCAACGCTCGCAAAAGCTAAGTCTGTATGCGCTACATAATGCATTGCCAATACAATTCCTGTAATAATCTGAGCAACTAAACAAAAAGTTAATATCCCTCCAAAAGTCCACCAGTAATTTAAATTTTTTGGCGTAGGATACTCTCTTAAATGAGCACTTAAAGATAACAAAGGCAATCGATCATTAAACCATTTGCCTAATTTTGAAGACGGTACATAGTTATGATCGCTCATTAAGTTCTTAACCTATTTTAATTGTATTGTTATTAATAAATTTGTATTCAGGTATTTCAAGATTTGTAGGAGCTGGACCTTTTCTGATTCTTCCAGAAGTATCGTAGTGTGAACCATGGCAAGGACAAAACCAACCATTATAATCACCTTTGTCTCCTAGAGGTACACATCCTAGATGAGTGCAAACACCAAGCATTACTAGCCACTCAGGATTTTTTGCTCTATCTTCATCTTTTTCTGGATGTTTAAGGTCGTTCATCTTAACTGCTCTTGCTTCAGATATTTCTTCTTGCGTTCTTCTTTTTATAAAAACTGGTTTTCCCCTCCAAAGAACTGTTATTGATTTTCCAGGTTCTAATGAACTGACATCAACTTCGGTGCTAGCTAGAGCTTTTACTGATTTGTCTGGATTCATTTGATCAACTAAAGGCCAAACTGCTGCGCCAACACCAACTGCGCCTATCGCATATGATGTAGTAAATAAAAAATCCCTTCTTTTTGGTTTTTTTTGATCTGACATATTAAAAAATTATGTTTATTCTTATCTAATATATGATTTCATATAGTAAAAGAGATTTATTTCTAATGGCAACAATGACACACAAAAAATGAATTTAGCCCCAAAAATAGCACTTTATGAACCAGATATACCACAAAATACAGCTGCAATCATTAGAACATGCTCTTGTTTAGGTATTGTAGTTGAAATAATTGAACCATGTGGGTTTATATTTAATGATAAACGTTTCAAAAGAGTTGTACTAGATTACTTGGATGAAAAAATGATTAAATTTTATCCAAATAAAGAATCATTTTTTGAATTTAAAAAAAAGAAAAATGAAAGAATAGTGCTTATGACAACTAAAGCTTCTGATTCATATTTATCATTTAATTTTAAAATTAATGATACAATTTTATTTGGAAGAGAAAGTTCTGGAGTACCTGAAAAAATTCACAAATTAGTTGATAATAGAATTAAAATACCTTTAAAGTCTGGGAAAAGATCACTAAACATAGCTTCTTCAGTTGCAATAGTTCTTGCTGAAAGTATGAGGCAAAATAAAATTCTTTAAAATAAACATGAAAATTAAAAAAAAACAAAAATTTGCAAAATATAATTTGTAAAAACATTGAGCAATTAGAAAAAAAATACGGTTCTAATAAAAAATTTAAAAAAAATAAATGGAAACATGGTGAATTTAGAATAATTAAAGGTGAAGTAATTGAAAAAGGAGGTGTTGCATTTTCAAATGTGGTAGGAAAATTTTCCAAAAAATTTGCAAAAAAAATCCCTGGAACAAAAAATAATGCTAATTTTTGGTCTTCAGGTATTTCTGTGGTATTACATCCAAAAAATCCAAAAATTCCAGCTATGCATTTTAATACTAGGTTTATTTGTACACAAAAAATTTGGTTTGGAGGAGGAATCGATCTAACCCCTTGTCTCGCTGACAATAAAGAAAAAAAATATTTTCATACTGAGTTAAAAAAAATATGTAATACACATAATAATAAATATTATTCTAAATACAAAAAATGGTGTGATGAATATTTTTATATACCTCATAGAAATGAATTAAGAGGTATAGGAGGAATATTTTTTGATTATAAGATGGATAATTGGGAAAAAGAT
>CACDCI010000038.1 GCA_902551215.1 uncultured Pelagibacteraceae bacterium
TAAATATTAGTTAATTTTTCTAATTTAAGATTTTTACTAAAAATTTTGTATAGTCTATAAGTAATGTCCGCATCCTCTGCCGCATATTCCATGGCTTTGTTTAATTCCACTTCGCTAAACTTTATTTCTTTTTTTCCAGAACCAACTAATTCTTTAAAAGATATAGTCTTATGATTAAGATGAATTTCAGACAAAATATCCATGTTATGCCTATTTTTTCCAGCATCAAGTACATAAGACATAAGCATAGTGTCTTCCATGGAAGACATTTTTATTCCATGCTTGTAAAGAACTATAAAGTCAAACTTAATATTTTGTCCTATTTTTTTAATACTCTTATCCTCAAGTAAAGGTTTTAATTTTTTTAAAACAGTTTCCTTATTAAGACAATCTTGTGATTGATGACCAATGGGAATATAGCAAGCCTTTCCAATTTGAGTACTTATAGAAATGCCAATTAATTCTGCTAGATGTGGATCTAAAGAACTTGTTTCAGTATCTATTGCAAGTTCTCCAAATTCTTCTGCTTCCTCAATCCATTTATCAATTTCTTTTTCTTTTTTAATTAAAAAGTAATTTTTTTTATTAATGATTTTTTGTTTTACTTTTGAAGCTGAATCAATTTTTTTACTGGATAAAGATGGTTCACCGTACATAGAAATTACAGAACTTAACAAACGATTAAATTCCATTTCTCTCAAATATTTATAAAGTTTATCTTTATCTATTTCTTTAAATGCAAATTCTTCAATTTTTTCTTTTACTGGGACATCTTTTTTTAGAGTAACTAATTTTTTACTAATAATTGCTTTGTCTTTATTTTCAATAATAGTTTCACGTCTTTTATTTTGTTTAATTTCATTTGCACTACTTAATAGTTTTTCTAATGTTCCATATTTATTTATTAATTCTGCTGCAGTTTTAATTCCAATACCTGGAACTCCAGGGACATTATCACTAGTATCTCCAGCAAGAGATTGTACATCAATAACTTTTTTAGGATCAACACCAAATTTCTCAACTACATCTTTTGAAGTTATAAATTTATTTTTCATTGGATCATAAATGCGAACATCTTTTTTATAAAGTTGCATTAAATCCTTGTCAGAAGAAACAATAGTAACTTTTGCACCTTTTTTTAAAATTTGTTCTGTATACGTAGCAATCAAATCATCAGCCTCATAATTAATTAACTCAACAGAAGGTAAATTAAAGGCTTTTACAGATTTTCTTATATACTCAAATTGAGGAACAAGATCATCAGGTGCTTCTGCTCTGTTACTTTTATAATCAGAATAAATTTCATTTCTAAAGTTTTTTCTTGCAGAATCAAAGATTACTGCAAAATGTGTTGGCTTTTCCAAATTATGATCTGACCTTGAGTCTTCTACTAATTTAAAAAGCATGTTGCAAAAACCACTTACTGCTCCAACAGGTAACCCATCACTCTTTCTTGTTAAAGGAGGCAATGCATAATAAGCTCTGAAAATATAACCAGATCCATCAATTAAATAAAAATGATCAGTTTTTTTTATTTTGTTCATTTAAAATAATATTATCTTAATTCTATTGAATGTTATAAATGTATAATTTCTCATGAACAAAAAAAATGTACTTTCTGTTAAAAATTTAAATAAAATTTACAATAGTAAGGATTCAAATTCTATAAACGCACTCAATAATTTAAACTTAGACGTGAAAGAAGGAGAAATTTTCGGATTACTAGGACCAAATGGAGCAGGAAAAACTACTTTCATAAATATTTTAGCAGGAACAGTAATTAAAACCTCTGGTGAAGTAAATGTTTGGGGTTTTAGCTTAGATAAAAATCCTCGGCAAATTAAAGCATCAATAGGAATTGTTCCTCAAGAAGTTGTTTTAGACCCATTCTTTAGCCCAAGAAAACTTCTTGAATTACAAGCAGGTTTGTATGGTGTTAAAAAAAAAGAAAGAATTACAGATAGTATATTAAAACTAGTATCTTTAGATAAACAAGCAAATAGTTATGCGAGAAGTTTATCGGGTGGAATGAAAAGAAGATTATTAATTGCTAAAGCTTTAGTGCATCAACCACCAATAATTTTTTTAGATGAACCAACTGCTGGAGTTGATGTTGAATTGAGAAAAAATCTATGGGAAAATGTAAAATCTCTTAATAAACAAGGAGTAACAATTATTTTAACAACCCACTACCTAGAAGAAGCTGAAGAAATGTGTGATCGAATTGGAATTTTAAATAAAGGTAATTTAGTTGCATTAGATAGTACTAAAAATCTTTTAAACAAAATACTGACAAAAAAAGTCACTTTTAAGGTAAATAAGAAAATAGAAATTAAAGATAATGAATTAGATTCCCTAAAAATTATATCAAACAAAGAAAATGAAATTTGTATATCCTATGAAAAAAGTAAAGTTAATATTGAAGAAGTAATAAATTTAGTTAAAAAAACAAATGTTCAAATTTATGATATTTCTACAGACGACGGTGATTTAGAGGATGTATTTCTTCTTTTAACAAAAAACTAGATTAATTGATTATAAAGTAGTAAAATAAAATATGGAAATTGTTAAATCATTACAAAGTCAAAATGCCATTAAATATTTTTTAATTATTATTTTTGGTTCAATTTTATTAACTATTTCAGCAAAGATTAAAATTCCCTTTTATCCTGTTCCTATGACTATGCAAACTTTTGTTGTTCTTCTTATGGGTATAACTTTAGGATGGAAAATTAGTGTGCCTATAATTTCATTATATTTATTTCAAGGTGTAATTGGTTTGCCTGTATTTGCTGGAACACCAGAAAAAGGAATTGGAATAATCTATTTTACGGGTCCAACCATGGGATATTTGATTGGTTTTTTATTTGCTTCTTTTTTTTCTGGTTATCTAAATTTCAAAACAAATATTTTTTTGATTTTTTTAAAACTAATTCTATCTGTATCAATAATTTATATTCTTGGAATATTGTGGCTTGGAAATTTAATAGGTTGGGATAAACCTTTGTTTCAACTGGGTGCAGCTCCTTTCTTATTAGCTGAATTATTTAAAATTTCTCTATTAACAATATTGACAAAAAAACTTATTAAATTTAGAAAATTTATTTAGGTGATCTCTTAGATAATATTCTTTGTAAGGTTCTTCTATGCATTTTAAGACGTCTAGCTGTTTCGGAAACGTTTCTATTGCATAGTTCAAATACTCTATGAATATGTTCCCATTTTACTCTATCAGCTGACATTGGATTTTCAGGTGGTTGTGCTTTTTCTTTTGGATCTGCTAATAGCGCTTTTTCCACATCGTCTGCATCAGCTGGTTTCGCTAAATAATCAATTGCTCCTTGTTTAATTGCAGCTACAGCAGTAGAAATATTTCCATAACCTGTAAGCATAATGATACGACTATTTATATTTAAATTTTGAATTTCCTTTACAACCTCAAGTCCATTACCATCTGTTAACCTTAAATCTATTACCGCAAATGCAGGTTTTATTAATTGAACATTTTTTATACCTTTTTTTACACTCTCAGCTTGAGTTACTATAAAACCCTTCTTTTCCATTGCACGCGCAAGTCTATCTCTAAATGGATTGTCATCGTCAACAATAAGCAAGGATTTATCCTTATATTCAGCTATTTTTTTTACAGTATTATCTTTGTGCATGAGAGTCCTATATGGTTACTTTTATTAACATTTCAATTAAATTTTTTCTTTACATTAATTAACTATTGGCTTAATTGCTGTGAAATATGAAAGTTTTTAATTAATTATTAAAAACTTTTTTTGTTAAATTTTTTTTTGGGGGCATATGCAATGCAAAAATTTAAGACAGTTGATGATCTTGTAAATCGACTGAAGCCAGAAGGACCAGTTTATTGTATCAGGAAAAAGCCGATACAAGTCGCTTCGAAAACTTTTCAAAATAAATTTCCTGGAAAAATTTTATATGCTGTAAAAACAAACCCACACCCAGAAGTCTTAAAAACAATTACAAAAAGTGGAATTAATAATTTTGATGTAGCTTCAATTAAGGAAATTGAAGACATAAAAGAAATAAATCCTAAAGCAAAATGTTTTTTTATGCACACAGTAAAAAGTCGTGAAAGTATAAAAGAAGCTTATTTTAAACATAAAATAAAAGGATTTTCATTAGATACAAAAGATGAATTAATAAAAATCATTGAAGCAACAAATCAAGCAAAAGATTTAGAACTATTTGTGAGAGTTTCTGTTTCAAATGAACACGCTGAAATAGATTTATCAAAAAAATTTGGCGCTTTAACCTCTGAAGCTATAGGTTTATTAAGACTAACAAAACAATATGCTAAAAAAATTGGTTTAAGTTTTCATGTCGGATCTCAATGTATGCATCCAATTTCATATACAAAAGGAATTGAAGAAATAGGGAATATAATTAAAAAAACAAAAATTATTCCAGACTATATAAATGTTGGTGGTGGTTTTCCTACAATTTATCCAGATTTAGTTCCACAATCTTTAGACAGCTATTTTGAAGAGATAAAAAAAGCATTAAAAAATTTAAAATTAAATAAACTTCCTGAAATTATTTGTGAACCGGGTAGAGCTTTGGTTGCAGAAAGTGGATCAACAATTATACGAGTAAACTTAAGAAAAAAACAAAAACTTTATATAAATGATGGAACATATGGAACACTTTTTGATGCTGGTGTTCCAAATATAGTTTACCCATCTCGTTTAATTAAAATTGGAAAAATAATTTCAAAAAAATTAACATCATTTGATTTTTATGGTCCAACTTGTGATAGTTTAGATTATATGAAAGGTCCTTTTATTCTACCTAACAACATTAAAGAAAATGATTATATTGAATTAGGTCAACTTGGTGCTTACGGTTTAACTTTTAGAACAGGATTTAATGGATATTATTCTAATGAAATTTATGAAGTTGATGATGATCCAATACTAACCATGTACGACAAGAAAAATAAGAAAACGTTTCTTGTTGCTTAATGCCTGATAAAAAAAACCTTGGACATAACAGCAAAAAAGATTTTCTTAAAAAACCTGTAGAACATATAGACATTACTTCCTTTGATTCTAGAAAAATAATTTCATCAATGGCAAAAATGTCTTTTGTTTCAAGAGAAACCGCAAGTGCTGCAAACATTTTTAATGAAATGATTAAGGATAAAGAATGTACAATTTTTTTAACTCTTGCTGGATCTACATCTGCGGCAGGTTGTATGAATATTTATAAAGATTTAGTTAAATATAATATGGTAGACGCAATTGTAGCTACTGGAGCTTCTATAATTGATATGGATTTTTTTGAAGCCTTGGGATTCAAACACTATCAAGGTTCACAATTTCAAGATGATACAGAATTAAGAAAAAACTACATTGATAGAATTTACGATACTTACATAGATGAAGATGAATTACAGATGTGTGATAAAAAAATATGTGAAATAGCTGATAAATTAGAACCACGAAATTATACATCAAGAGAATTTATTCATGAAATTGGAAAATATTTAAAAAAAAATTCAAAAAAAAAAGGTTCTTTAATTGAAACTGCATATGACAATAATGTACCAATATTTTGCCCAGCATT
>CACDCI010000039.1 GCA_902551215.1 uncultured Pelagibacteraceae bacterium
ATCCATTTAATATCAAATTTTCCTTTAAGAAAAATAGCGCCATCTTTATTGAATTGATTTATCTCGTCTTTAGTAAGAAATTCACTCATTTTATATTATATTTAATATGTTAACTTATATTATATAAAAATAAATGAAAATGCTTAGAGATAGTTTTGGTAGAACTTTTCCATACATAAGATTGTCAATTACGGATGTATGTAATTTTAAGTGTGGCTATTGTCTTCCTAATGGTTATCAAAAAGATAAAAGTGATAATAGAAAATTTCTTAGTTCGAAAGAAATTGAAAGACTTGCAAAAGGCCTGTCTGAACTAGGAGTTTGTAAGATCAGATTAACAGGTGGAGAACCCACTGTAAGAAAAGACTTCTTTGATATTGTTAAAATTTTAAAAAATAAAACTGGAATAAAAAAAACAGTAATTACTACAAATGGTTATCGTTTAGACAAAATTGCTAATCAAATTGCTGAAAGTGGTTTAGATGGAATAAATATAAGTATTGATAGCTTAAATAGAGAAACGTTTAAAAATGTTACAGGTCATGATCGATTACCTGAAATACTAAAAGGAATTGAAAAATTACAACAACTTAATTTTAAAAATATAAAAATAAATGCAGTCTTGTTAAAAGGAATTAATGATAACGAAAAAGATTTTAACGAATGGAGCAAATTTGTAAAAAATAATGAAATTGATTTTAGATATATAGAATTAATGCAAACCGGAGATGGTTTAGATTACTTTAAAAAATATCATGTGCCAGCGAAAGTATTTACTAATCATATAAATAAAAATGGTTGGATTTTTCAAACACTTGGCAGAGATGCTGGTCCATCAAAAAATTATATAAATCCATCCTTTAAAGGAAAGTTTGGAGTTATTGCTCCTTATTCAAAAGATTTTTGCAAAAGCTGCAATAGACTTAGAATTACAGCAAGAGGTGATTTAAGATTATGTTTATTTGGAAATACCGGAATAAGTATTAGACATCTTTTACAAAGAGATGATCAGTTGGAAGAATTAAAAGATTTAATTTCTAAACAATTAAACTTTAAAAAAGAGTCTCATTATTTAGAGCTTGGAGAAACAGGTCTAATGAACAATTTATCTACCACTGGAGGATAATGAAAAATTTAAAAATAGTTAATCAAAATCAATTAAAAGATTGGGCTGAAGATCTTTTCAAGAAAAATTCTTTTAATATGGTTGATGTGTCTTCAAAGAAGGAAACTTTTAGAAGAGCTTTAGCTTCAGGAAAAATTTATGTTGGTAAAAAAGTTTTTAATATGATTAAAAATAATGAAATGCCAAAAGGAGACCCTGTTAGTCTTGCTGAAGTTTCGGCTGTATTGGGTGTTAAAAAAACTAGCGAATTAATTCCTTTGTGTCATCCATTACCAATCGACCACACAGCAACTAAAATTATAATGCATGATGAAGATAATTCTTTAGAAGTATTTTGTGTTGTGTCTGCTGTTGCTAAAACTGGAGTTGAGATGGAAGCAATCATGGGAGTTAATGCAGCTTTAATTACTATTTATGATTTAAGCAAAATTGTAAATCCACATTTAAAAATTGATAATGTTAGACTATTAATTAAAGAAGGTGGAAAAAGTGGACTTTGGACCAACCCTGATGGTTTGCCAAAGTTTCTAGACAATATATTTTAATTTTAATAAAAAATATTTATGAAAATCAAATTAGAGCTTTTTGGAGCTAGTCGTGACTTTAGTAAAAAAAATTACTTAGAGTTTAATTTAAAAGAAAAAAGCTCCATAAAAGATTTACGAAATGAAATATTAAATTTTGTAGAAGATAATTTTAAAGGTAACGATAATTACAAAAAACTAGTTCAATCATCAGCTTTTTGTTCTGAAGAAAACAATATTGTTGGTGATGACTATAAAATTACAAAAGAACAAAATATTGGGATTATACCTCCAATAGGAGGTGGCTGATGCTGCATGCTAAAGTAATAGATGCTACGAAAGAAAAAATTGATCTCGCCAATGCACAAAAATTTATAGCTTCAAGTAAGTGTGGTGCTTCAATATATTTTGTTGGTACTGTTAGAGATCAAAATAATGATAAAAAAGTTACTGGAATTACTTATGACAGTCACGATGCTTTAGTAATCAAAAGTTTTGAAGAAATATATAAAGAAGCAGAAACAAAATTTAACTTTAATAACATCGCTGTGTTTATTGAACATGTCAAAGGATACGTTAAACTTGGTGAAACTAGTATAATTATAGCTGTAGCTTGCAAACATCGTTCTCAAGCATATGAATTTTCAAGATATATTATTGAAGAAATAAAAAAACGGACACCAATCTGGAAAAAAGAACATTATGAGGGAGATGATTCTAAATGGTTGAAGGGAAATCCTTTAATTGATCAAAATCAATTAAAATAGATTTAGACTTTATTTTTACGAATTTAACTTTTGATTTGTTTAATCTAATTAATTTTTTAGCTCCTCTATCTCCTTTAATTTTTTTAAGAGATTTAATCATTGAATATTTAAAAGCTAAAGGATTTCCAACTTTATTCTTATAAACTGGTACAAAAATCTCTTTTTTACTGTTTTTTAAACCTGAGCACAAAGTGTTTATAATTGTTTTTGAAACTAAAGGCATATCAGCATGTGCAATTAAAAAGCCTATATTTTTTTTAGATATTTTTTTCAATCCACGCTTAATTGATGTTGATATTCCTTTTAAATGTTGTGAATTAAATACAAAATTTATTTTTTTACTTTTTAATGATATTTTTTTAATTTTTCTATTTTCATAACCTAATACAACTATTATTTTATTTACTTTACTTTTAATTAAAGAATTTAAAATGTGGTTAATTAAATATTTTTTTTTATATTTTTTTAATAACTTGTTTTCACCTTGCATTCTTTTAGATTGACCTGCTGCTAAAAGAATTGATGAAATCATTAAATTTATTTATTTTTTGTATGTTTCGGAAACGAGTTGGGCAATTATTGATAATGCAATTTCAGGAGCAGCTCTTCCTCCAAGTTTAATTCCAATTGGTCCATGAATTTGTTTTATTTCTTTATCACTAAATCCGGCTTTTTTTAATCTTTCACATCTATTTTCATGTGTTTTTTTACTTCCTAAAGCTCCAATATAATAAAATTTTTTCTTTATAGCGTGTTGTAATGCTGGGTCATCAATTTTGGGATCATGAGTCAACGCTATTAATGCTGTATTTGAATCTGTTTCTATTTCTTTGAATGCTTCATCAGGCCACTTATTGATTATTTTCATATTGGGAAATCTTTGTTCAGTTGCAAAATAACCTCTTGGATCAATTACAGATATTTCAAAATTTAAGCTACTAGCAAAATTAACTAAATACTGAGCTATATGAACGGCACCAACAATAATAACTTTGATAGGTCTAATATAGATTTCTACAAATATATCAGTACCTTCAATAATTCCGTTTTTTTTTGACTGATAAAAAGTATTTATTTGATCTGTAAATTTTTCAAAATCTTTACTTAAAGATTTACCTTTTTCAAAAATTTCACTATTTCCTGTTGCTAAATTTGTAACTATTGCAAATTCAGATTTATTTTCTTTTTTTTTAATTATTTCTTGTAAAGTTTTTAATTGCATTAATTAATCTGTTCTAAATAAACTGCAATTTCTCCACCACAAGCAAGTCCTACTTCCCAGGCGCTTTCATTTGAAACTTTAAATTCTATTTTTTTAAAAAGTTTTTTTTCTTTTATAATTGCAACGCATTCTCTAACCACAGCAGATTCAACACAGCCTCCAGATACAGAACCTGAAAAATCTCCTTTTTCATTCACAATCATTCTGCTGCCTGTTTGTCTAGGAGAGGAACCCCAAGTTTGAATTACTGTTGCAAGAACTACTTTTTGATTAGTTTTAATCCAATCATTTGCTTCTTCTAAAATCTTTTCATCAAATGAATTTTTCATTAGATGTTAAGTTAATACTGAAAAAAATATTTAGCAAGCTTCAACAGCTTTTTTGGCAAAAACTTTAACCATATTTGCTCTATAGTCTGCTGATGCATGAATATCTGAATTCATTCCAGACGAAGAAACTTTTGTATTATTAATTGCATCTGCCGAAAAGCTTTTTGACAAAATGCCTGATAAATTTTTATCATTATAAACGCATGATTTTGCGCCTGTTACAGCTACATTAACTCCACTTTTGTGTTTAGCTACATAAACACCAACTATAGCATATCTCGATGCTGGATTTGGGTATTTTTGATAACTTGATTTTTGTGGAATTGTAAATTCAATCGATTCAATAATTTCTCCACCTTTAAGACATGTCTCAAACATGCCTGTAAAAAATTTTTCTGCATTAATTTTTCTATTATTTGTATGAATAACTGCATTTAATGCAATACAAGCAGATGGATAATCTGCAGCAGGATCATTGTTAGCAATAGATCCTCCTATTGTTCCTCGATTTCTTACTTGTGGATCTCCTATTCCTTCTGCCAAAACTGATAAAGATGGTATTGCTTTTTTAATCTCTTTTGAATTGGCAACCTCAACATGTTTGGTCGTTGATCCAATTGTAACAGTTTTTCCGCTTACCTTTATTCCTGAAAGTTTTTTAATTCCTTTTATATTTATAATATCTTTATAATTTGCCAAACCTAACTTCATAGATGGAATGGTCGTCATACCACCTGCCAAAAAGGCTGATTTTGAAGAAGACAGTTTAGAAGCTTCCTTTACATCTTTTGCTGAATGATAATTAAATGTTTTCATAATTTTTCTCCTTACGCTGCTTCAGAATTCTTATTTTTTTTTTTATTACACGCTAGCCAAACTTTTTCAGCAGTAGCTGGCATTGAAATTTCTGTACCTATAGCATCTATAACTGCATTCATTACTGCAGGAGGAGCAGCGATTGCTCCAGCTTCTCCACATCCTTTTGTGCCAAGTGGATTAGATGTTGCAGGAGTACATGTAAAACCTAAATTAAACTCTGGAAAATTATCTGCTCTCGGCATTGTATAATCCATGTAAGAAGCTGTAACTAACTGTCCAGAATTATCATAATGGCAGTTTTCATAAAGTGCTTGTCCTATTCCTTGTGCTAGTCCACCATGAACTTGCCCTTCAACAATAAGAGGATTAATAATTGTTCCAAAATCATCAACTGCAGTATATTTAGCTACTTTAGTTTCGCCAGTATCTGGATCTACTTCTACTTCACAAATATGAGAGCCCGCTGGAAAAGAAAAATTTGCTGGATCAAAAAAAGATGTTTCTTTAAGTCCAGGTTCTTCTCCATCTGGAAGTGGAGATTTTACCTCACCATAAGTTCCTGGTAAATAACAAGCAAAAGCAACTTCTCCAATTGTTTTTTTCTTATTTGATTTTGCTACTACAAATTCTCCATTATTGAAATCAACCTCGTCTTCATTCACTTCCAACATTTTAGCTGCTACTCTTTTTCCTTTAGCTACTATTTTATCACATGCTTTAACTATTGCTGTTCCACCTACGGTTAAAGATCTTGAGCCATATGTTCCATATCCAAAAGGTCCTTTGTCTGTATCTCCG
>CACDCI010000040.1 GCA_902551215.1 uncultured Pelagibacteraceae bacterium
CAACCCAATTTAAAGCATCCAGACCGTCTTCCACACAGATCATTGACGGAGTATTAATTGTACCACCTTCAAAAATACCTTTAATTAATTTTTTCTTGCTTGCTAATCTAAATAATTTTGGAATTGGCCAAGGTGGGACGTGAGATTCTAATCTTTGAACTGCTCGAGGAGACAAAGCTATCATTCCATGAGCTGCTTCTGCTCCCAAAACTTTTTGCCATGACCATGTAATTACATCAAGTTTACTATAATCAATATCCATAGCAAAAATACCTGATGTTGCATCACAAATTGTTAAACCTTCTCTATCTTCTGGTATCCAGTCGCCATTTGGAATTCTGACACCAGCTGTTGTTCCATTCCAAGTAAATACTACATCGTTTTTAAAGTTTACTTTAGTTAAATCAGGAAGAATTCCATAATCAGTTACATAACTGTTTACATCTTTTATTTTTAGTTGTTCAAGTATGTCTATTACCCAATCTTTTCCAAAATTTTCCCAAGCTAAAACATCAACTCCTTTACAACCCAAAAGCGACCATAAAGCAGCTTCCAATGCCCCAGTGTTTGATCCAGTCATTATTCCAACATGATACCCATCAGGTAGTTGAAGAATCTTTTTAGATTTAATTATTACTTCATTAAGCTTTTCTTTACAGACTTTATGTCTATGAGATCTTCCTATTGGTGTACTTTTTAAAACATCAATGCTCCATCCAGGTCGTTTTGAACATGGACCGCTAGAAAAATTAGGATTTTTAGGCTTAATATTAGGTTTTTCCATAGTTATAAATTTTTTTGCAGACAATAATTCTTTTTAAAAAAATTTATCACTATTTTTTTTATATATATTATTTAGAACTAAAAAAGATAATTATTCAAAATCATAAGCTACTAAACCATCTAATGGTTTGGGGTCAAACCAAGTTGATTTTGGAGGCATATATAATTTATTATCTGCAAAGCTTATTACATTTTCCATTTGTGTTGCAAACAAAGCAAAACCAACTTTTGCTTCACCCGAATTTACTTTTGATTCAATTCCTTCTAAACCATGAAAGCCTGCTATAAAATCAATTCTATTATCATGTCTAGGATCTCCGATTCCTAAAGTAGGCTCTAGTAAATAGTAGTGCAATAAATTTATATCTAAATTAATAATGTGAAATAAATTTTGATGAGGTTTTTCTTTAAGTTCCAAAGAATACCATTGTTTTTCTAAATACATTCCAAATATTTGAGATTTTTTTGGTTTGTATGAAGAATTTTGTTTTTCCACTTTAGCTGAATAACCATATAAATCTTTTATAAGTCTATTATAATCAAGTATTCTTGCTTGGCTTGTAGGAAAAATTGCTATCATAAAAAAATTATATATTTCTTCTCCAGTATGTTTGGGGTTTTGATGTTGTTTAAATTTTGAAAGTTTTAATAATGCATCCATTCTGTGATGACCATCAGCAATATAAATTCTGTTTATAGAATTAAATAAATCACGTATTTGTAAAACTTTTCTTTCATCATTAACAACCCACATCTCATGTTTATTTCCATCCATACCTTCAAAAGAATATACCGGAGAATTAACCAATTCTTTTTCTACTAAATCATTAAGCTCTTTATTGTCAGGGTAAACCGCATATATAGGACCTATTTGTGCATTTAAATTATCCATTTGTTTCATTCTTTTTTGTGATCTTTCAAAAAAAATTTCTTCATGACCTCGAATATGTAAATTATCATATGCTGATAATTTAGCTGTACCCATTATTCCTACCTGTGAATGGTTTTTTGTAGAAATTTTATATATATAAAATGAATCTGTATTGTCTTTTTTTAATATTGAGTTTTTTTTCATTAATTCAAATTGTTCTTTTGATTTTGAATAATTTTCTTCAGCAAAAACGTTTAAATAACTCCATTTATTGTTTTTTTTGTATTCAGTTACAATTTTCTTTGACAAATGATCTGTGCTTGCAATTGGTACTGAAGATGCATTATTTTCTGTTGGTCTTAAACCTTTGAATGGATTTATGAAGTACATTTAAACTTTAAATAAAAAATATCATTGTTGTTTATTTTTCCACATAAAAAAAGTTAATAAATAAAAAGTTATAACACCTATAAAATAATTCCACTCTAACGCATGTTTAAAAAATTTTAAGTTTAAATTTAAAAAATTATCTCCTGGTAAGCTTATTATAGGTATGCTAATCACTGCAACTACAATTAGTATTGATACTAAAATAATTTTTAGTTTTAAATACTTCAGATTAATATAATTTGTTATTTTATCTTTGAATGAATAAAAAGTTGTAACTAAATAGGCTTGAGCAGAAATTTCAAAAATTATAAAAGATAACATTATTACTCTTCTGAATAGTTTATAAAGATCATTGTCAAATTTAATTCCTAAAAAAATTGAATGAAGAGTTAGCAAAATTGCCGACCCCACACCGAAGAATAAAATTCGTTTAATATTTTTATGATCTTTATTAAAAAAAAGTATTATATCCCTACTATAAATCCAATACTTAATTAATAAATATGATGTAAAAAACATAGCCGGTTTAAATATTAAGTATGTTGGAAAAACTCTAGCTGTCCTACTAATCGAAGCTTGCCCATCAATATATGGAATAGTGTTAATGAGCACATCCTCCTCATTAAACAAACCATGAAATTTTGTAATAAGAATTAAACAAGTATTTAGGGCTATAAAAGGAACAATAAACACCCAAATACTAATGGATTTAACTTTTACGATTTTATCCATCGGTTAAAACTATTTTTTTTTATTTTTTTTTCTAGCTCTTCTTTTTTTAGAGCCCATCTTTCTACGGCCTCTATGTTTTTTTGGGTATCCCATAATCTCCTTTATGTTATAATCTTGTTGACCTTGTTAAATGGATATAGCATTGTCGAAAAAACTTAGCAATTTTTTTTTATATGAATAAAAGTTTTAGAACATTTTTGAAGCATACTGCAAAAGATTACTATAATCAGTCAGTAAACCCTCCAGTTGTTAGAGCCTCAACAATTATCTTTAAAACAATGAATGAGCTTCGGAAAACTCAAGCTAAAGGAAAAAAAAACCCTACTGGTGGTCATTTTGATTACGGTAGGCAAGGAACTTCAACAACGTTTATTTTGACACAGATGTTAAGAGAAATGGAAGAATGTCATCATGTGTTTTTAACACCAACTGGTTTTGGTTCTGTTTTTCTATCAGTTTTTAGCGTTGTAAGGCCTGGGGACGAAATACTTGTTGCTGATCCAGTTTATTATCCAACAAGACTTTTGACTCAAGATTTTCTTAAACCATTTAATATTAAAACCATTTTTTATAATCCTCACGATTTAAGTACTTTAAAAAAAAAAATTACAAAAAAAACAAAAATGATTTACGTTGAAAGTCCTGGAAGTAATTCTTTTGAATTTCAAGATTTATCTAAAATTGTTTCAATAGCAAAAAAGTATAAATTGTTTACAGCGATAGATAATACATGGGCAACACCATATTTTTTAAAACCTATTAAGTTAGGATTTGATATGTCTATTGTTTCTGCAACAAAATATTATTCTGGGCATTCAGACGTAATGGGTGGAAGTTTAGCTGTAAATAAAAGAGTTTTTAAATATGTAGAAAAAGCAAATAAAATTACCGGTTTAAGATTAGGTCCTGATGATGCCTATCTTATAATAAGAGGACTTAGAACTTTAGATGTACGATTAGACAAACATCAAGAAAATGCAAAAAAAGTTGCAAGTTTTTTATCTAAACACAAAAAAGTGAAACTTTTATATCCTTATAAAAAAGGTTCTTATAATTTTAAAATGTGGAAAAAATATTACTCTGGCGCATCTGGTTTAATGGGTTTAAAAATTAAGGCGAAAAATAAAAAATCTGTTCTTAAATTTGTTAACTCATTAAAATTATTTGGTTATGGATATAGTTGGGGTGGTTTTGAAAGCCTTGCATTACAACAAGAATTTAGAGAACTAGGTAATAGAGCTTTTTTAAATTTAGCAAAAGATGAACATTTAGTTAGATTACATATAGGCCTTGAGGATCCAAAAGATTTAATTCAGGATTTAAAAAGATCTTTAAAGTTTGTTAAGTGATTAAAAAAAATTTTATTCCAAATAAAACTGCCTTAATTACCTTAATAGCAGCATGTTTAGTAGTCATTATTTCTTTAGGTATTAGACAAACATTCGGCCTTTTCTTTTTTGATTTTGAAGTTGATTTAGGTTGCACTCAAACAGAATTTGGTTTTGCAATGGGTATACAGCTATTTTTTTGGGGACTATTTGGACCAATTTTTGGAATAATCACAGATAAAATTAGTGGAAGAGCAGCAGTATTTATGGGTTTTTTATTTTATTTAGCTGGAATTTATTTTTTAAATTATGGACCTAATACAGGTTTTTGGTTTACCTTTGATATTGGGATTTTAATTGGAATTGGTCTTGCAGCAACAGCTATAAGCATTCCAGTTTCAATAGTATCAAAACACTTTCCTTTAAATACTAGAACCATTGCAATAGGAATTGTTACTGCAGCTGGATCTTTTGGGTATTTTGTGTCTCCTATGTACACCAGATTTACACTTCTTGAATTTGGTTGGAACACAACATTAGTTATTTTTGGGGCCATGGTTTTAGTTGGCTTAGTTGTTTCATTATTTTTATCAACACCAATGGAAGAATTTAAACAAGGATCTGAAAACAAACAAACAGCCATGGAAGCAATTAAAGAAGCATTTTCAAATAAAAGTTTTAATTATTTAACATTAGGTTTTTTTGTTTGTGGATGGCACATTGCTCTTGTTGCTACACATATTCCTATGCACATTAGAGATAAAGGACTTGAAGATTGGACAGCAACAGCAATTTTAGCACTAATTGGACTTTTCAATATTTTTGGAACTTTAACCAGTGGGTATTTATCTACAAGAATTAGTAAGAAAAAATTATTAAGCGCAATTTACTTATTAAGAGGAGTATCATTAATATATTTTGTGTTTATGCCAGCTAGCGTATTTAACAGTTTAATATTTGGAGCTACATTCGGTTATTTGTGGTTATCTACCGTACCACCAACTAGTGGTATAGTTGGTCATATTTTTGGAACAAAATATGTTTCTTTGTTATATGGATTTGTTTTTTTAAGTCATCAAGTTGGATCGTTTCTTGGAGCTTATCTTGGGGGTTTATTTCATGATTTATATGGTTCTCTTGATTATGCTTGGTACATTTCTATCGCTTTATCTTTATTTGCAGGCTTGATACATTTACCGATAAAAGAGAAAGCAATTGAAAGATTTCAACACGCATAAAATAAAATTTAGTCCATATCTGGAAAAACTTTACAATTCAGATAAGCCATTAATTATTTATAAAGTAA
>CACDCI010000041.1 GCA_902551215.1 uncultured Pelagibacteraceae bacterium
TCTAATCAATTAACTTTAAATTTTTTAAAAGAAGTAAATGATTTTGGTGCTAGTAGATTAATTTATACTGATATTAATAGAGACGGTACCAAGCAAAGTCCTAATTTTGAAGAAACGTTAAAAATTGCTAATACTTCAAATTGCCCAGTAATTATATCAGGTGGTGTTTCTTCAATTAATGATATTAAAAAAGCAAAAGAATTAAATACTAAAAATATTGAAGGTATAATAGTTGGTAAAGCCATATACGATGGTGATATTAGGTTAGAAGAACTAGTAAAAGAAATGGATGCTTAAAAATAGAATAATACCCTGTTTAGATGTCAAAAATGGTCGTGTGGTTAAAGGCATTAACTTTATTGATTTAAAGGATGCAGGTGATCCTGTTGAACAAGCTAAAATTTATAGCGATGGTGGAGCTGATGAAATTTGTTTTTTAGATATTACCGCGTCTAACGAAAACAGAGATACTATTTACGAAGTAGTAAAGAAAACATCAAAGAAATGCTTTGTGCCTTTAACTGTTGGAGGTGGCGTAAGAAGCGTTGATGATATTAATAAATTACTTAACTGTGGTGCTGATAAAGTTTCTATAAACACTGCAGCAGTCCAAAATCCTGAAGTAGTTTTAGAAAGTTCAAAAAAATTTGGATCACAATGTATTGTCGTTGCAATAGATGCGAAAAAAAATACTGATAAATGGGAAATTTTCACTCATGGCGGAAGAAATAAAACAGGTATTGATGCAATAGAATTTGCAAAAAAGATGGAAGAGAATGGCGCTGGAGAATTATTAGTAACATCTATGGATAGAGATGGAACTCAGGTTGGGTATGATATTGATTTAATTTCAAAGATATCTTCAAAAGTTAATATTCCAGTAATTGCTTCAGGTGGGGTGGGCAACTTAGATCACTTAGTAGATGGAATTAAATTAGGAAATGCTAGTGCAGTTCTGGCCGCATCTATATTTCACTATGGAAAATATTCTATTAAACAAGCTAAAGAATATTTGAATTCAAAAGGAATCCCAGTTAGGATTTAGTATGTTAGATACATTAGAAAGTTTATTTAAACTTGCAAGAGAAAGAAAAAGTAATCCTGTTGAGGGATCTTATACTAATAAACTTTTAAGTAACAGATCTTTAAGTAAAGAAAAAGTTTTAGAAGAAATAAAGGAATTGATTGAAGCTGTGGAAAAAAATACAAATATGATCCATGAAGCTGCTGATGTTTTTTATCATTTAATAATGTATATTGAAGCAAATGATATTAAAATTGAGGAAATAATGTCAGAATTAAATAAAAGAAAAAAATAAAATTAATGTGGGAAAAATAAAAATTATTTTTATTTTAATAATAGCTTTTGCTATTTATAAAGGAGTAGTAGCATTGAAGAATTTTGAGATAGGAGTTAGCAATAAAGTTGCAGAAATTGAAGAACTAGCCGGTTTTGAAAAAGAAGAAGAAGTTATAGGTCTTATGATGTATTTAGGTGATCCACTAGAATTGAAGGAACATCTTTTTACCGAATCAAGATCAAAATGTTTGGAGCTTAAAAAAATTGCTGAAGAAAATTCTTTTGCTTATTATGAGTGTGCAAAAGTTAATGCAGTTCTTAAGGGTAAAAAAATAGTAAGCATAATAGAAGAAATAGAGGTTATTGAATGAAGTACGATGATAATAATATATTTGCAAAAATTTTAAGAGGAGAAATACCTTGTAAAAAAATTTATGAAGATGACTATGTGTTATCATTTCACGATATTAATCCTCAAAAAAAAATTCATGCTTTAGTTATACCAAAAGGCAAATACATAGATTTAGATGATTTTAATGCCAAAGCTTCGGATAAAGAAATTGTTGGTTTAATGAAGGGAATTTCAATAGTTGCAAAAAAATTAGGTATTTCCTTAGATATAGGAAAAGGATACAGAACTCTTTCAAATTTAAGTGAACATGGTGGTCAAGAAGTGCCTCATTTGCATTTTCATTTATTTGGAGGTGAAAAAGTAGGAAGAATGGTTGAGTGATTGAAGAAGTTTTTAGAAAATATTTAGAAATAAAATCTATTAATGATTTAAATGAAGCTCAAGCACCCTCAAAAAATAATTATTCATTAAATTTAATTGAACTCAGAGATTTTCAAATAAACAAATTTTTTTATAAAAAAATTGGAAAAAAATGTTATTGGGTTGATCGATTAGCTTGGACAGATCAAAATTGGATTGAATACGTCTCCAACAAAAATCTTATAACCTATATTTTAAAAAATAATGATAATTTAGTGGGCTACTGTGAAATAGTATTAAATAAAGAAAAACAAGAAAGTGAAATTGCTTATTTTGGTATTTTAGAAGAGTATTTTGGAAAAAAATTAGGAGGATTTTTTTTATCTGAAGCAATTAAAAAATCATTTTTATTAAATGTAAAAAGAGTTTGGGTACACACTTGTTCATTGGATCATAAAAATGCTTTAAATAATTATTTAGCTAGAGGGATGAAAGTGTTTAAATCAGAGATTCAAAAAAAAGAAATTGCTTAATTCATTTGGGGTAGTTTAAAAACGTTTTTATCAATTTTTTGATTTACTTTAATTTTTGAAATAAAAGTAATTACTAAATTTTGATAAATATCTTCGGTTTGCCAACCAATTAAATTTAAAGTTTGATTATCAAAAAAAATATTAATTTTATTGTGATTATTTAATATAGTAAAATTAAAATATTTATTATCAATAATTCTCCCTTCTAAATTTTTAATTTGATTAATTAAATAATTTTTATCTAAAATTAATTCTAAAGGAGTTTTCTTTAATGGATATAAATAAAATTGATTATTTGTTTGGTTTTTAATTACTAATGATTTTCCATTAGAAACCATGATTTTCTTGTTAAAATTGTCATACAAGCAATAAATTTTTTTTGGATATTCTATTATACAACTTCCTTTTTCACTTTTTTCATCAATCGTCTGTTTAAAATTAAAAGTTAAGTTATTGGTTTTTTCTAAATTTAAAATGATTTGTTCTTTGATAGTTGCATTTAATGGATTGAAAAAAATAAAAAATGAAAAAATAACTATTGTTTTTTTTATCATTAAAGAACTTCGCGTTTACCTACATGATTAGCTTTGCTAACAATTCCATTTGCTTCCATCATATCAATTATTCTTGCCGCACGATTATATCCAATTTGAAGTTTTCTTTGTAGAAATGAAGTAGAAGCTTTTCCTTCTGACTTTATAATTTCTAATGCCGTTTCATAAAGTTCATCTTTATCTCCATTATCTGGATTATTTTCTCCTATTTCTTTTTCATCTTTAAAATTTAATATTTCATCAACATAGTCAGGCTCTTCTTGAGAACGTAAATGTTTATTAATTTTTTCAATCTCATCCTCAGAAACAAACGGCGCATGAATTCTAACCATTCTATTTGCTGATGACATATAAAGCATATCTCCTTTTCCTAGTAATTGTTCAGCTCCCTGTTCTCCAAGTATTGTTCTGCTGTCAATTTTTGATGTTACTTGAAAAGATATTCTAGTTGGGAAATTAGCTTTAATTGTACCGGTAATAACATCAACGCTAGGTCTTTGAGTTGCCATAATAATATGAATACCAGCAGCTCTAGCCATTTGTGATAATTTTTGTATGTAATTTTCTATTTCTTTTCCAGCAACTAACATTAGATCAGACATTTCATCGACAATTACTACTATGTAAGGCATAGGGAGCTTGTGTTTAGCGTTGTACCCATCAATATTTCTAACACCTTCTTTAGTCATTAATCGATATCTACTTTCCATTTCTTTAACGACCCATCCTAAAACAGAAGCTGCTTTTTTTGCTTCGGTAATTACTGGGCACAATAAATGAGGAATGTCTTCATATGTAGATAGTTCTAACATTTTTGGATCAATTAAAATAAATTTACATCTATCTGGAGTATGACGATAAAGAAGAGATAAAATAATTGTATTGATGCAAATTGATTTTCCCGAACCTGTAGTACCAGCAATTAATAAATGTGGCATAGAAGAAAGATCGCCAGTAATTGGAATGCCAGAAATATTTTTTCCCAATGCAATTGGTAATTTAATATCTTTCTTTGAAAAGTCGCTATGAGAAATTATTTCGCTTAAGTAAACATTTTCTCTTGATGAATTTGGTAATTCAATACCAATAGTGTTCCGTCCAGGAATTGTTGAAATTCTGGCAGATTCTGAGCTAGTGTTTCTTGCAATATCTTCAGATAAATTAATTATTTTTGAAACTTTAATTCCTGCAGCAGGTTCAAATTCATTTAAAGTTACAACAGGACCATGGCTTACTTTTTTTATTTTTCCTTCAACACCGAAATCTAGAAGAATTTTTTCTAAAAAATCTGAACTAACTTCTTCTTTATCTGGTGATTTTTGTCTTTCTTTTTTTGTAGGTAATTTTAATAAATTAATTGAAGGTAAAATAAATTTTGATTTAGTAGTTTTAGTTTCTATTGTACTTTTGATAAATGGTAAATCTTCTTGAATAGTTTCTTTATCTTCAGTAACAGAACTAACATTTCTTTCATCATTAATAAAATTTTTTTCTTTCCTGCTAAATATGAATTTAAATATTATTTTAATAAAATTTATACATGAATTTAATTTAAAGTTAACACTTATTAAAAATAATGATAAAATAATTATAATTAAAATATAGTAAGAAATTTCTTGGTTTAAATTTATTAATGAAACTAAAAAAGTTTTTTCTAATAATTTTCCAATAAAACCTCCGTTACCATTAATTGATAGCCAAAAAGAATTTGGATAGAAAAAAGAAAAAAATAAAGCTCCCAAGAGTGAATATAAAACTGTATAAAATAAATTTGTTATTAAAATAAATATCTTTTTTGATCTTATGATATTTATACTTGTAAAAAATAAACTAATAGAAATAAGTATAGAGATAAGTCCTAAAGATTGAAAAAAAAGATCTGATGTAAAGCTACCTTTAAAACCGAGAATATTTTGAATTTCTGTATTTTTAGGGAAGATAAAGTTTGGATCCTCGGGTGAATAACTTATTAAGGAAATGAGAAGAAATATACTAAATAATAATATTGACAATCCAAAGAGTTCAATAAATCTTTTAATTATAAAACTTAAGCTGTTGCTGGCTAATTTTTTTATTTCCATAAATAATGAATCAAATTAATCACTTTGTATCATTTAATAATTATGGTTAAAATTAAATTTTGAATATGAATATTTGTTTAATAGGGGATAGCCTTACAAGTTTAGCATTAGCAAAGAACTTAATTAATAAGAATATTAATGTTGATGTTTATTGTAGAAAAT
>CACDCI010000042.1 GCA_902551215.1 uncultured Pelagibacteraceae bacterium
TATTTGGTTAGATCCAGTGAATGCAAAGGTTATTCTAAATGAAATGGTTAAACATTTAATAGAAAATGATGAAAAGAATGCTTCTATTTACAAAAGTAATTTAAATAAAGCTTTAAAAGACATTGATGGATTAATAAAAAATGTAAAATCTGAACTAAACAAAGATTTTAAATCTATTGTTTTTCATGATGCCTATCAATATTTTGAAGTAAGATTTAATGTAAATGTACTGGGTGCATTTACAGTTAATACAGACGTTATGCCTGGTGCAGAACAATTATCAGAAATTAGAGAAATAATTGAACATGATAAAGTAAGTTGTATATTTTCAGAACCTCAATTTAATCCAAACATCATAAATGCTGTTGCTAAAGACATGAACATTAAAACTGGTGTTTTGGATCCATTAGGGGCTACACTTGATCCAGGTAAAGATTTATATTTTGATTTGATCAAAAACATGTCTAAATCATTCAAAGGTTGTTAATTAAAAATTGAACTTTTGTTCTAAATAATATCTAATGAGGGGATGAGTACAGTTTCCCTTACATTAGATGAAATTTTTGATTTAGCTAAAAAGACTCTATTAGCAAACGGATGTGATGACGAAACAGCATCAATATTAGCTGATCTTATTAGAAATGCTGAACGAGACGGGTCGTTATCGCATGGATTATTTAGATTGCCAGCTTATGTTGGTGGTTTAAAGAGTGGAAAAATTAATGGTAAAGGAAAACCAGAAGTAAAAAAGATTTCTCCTTCAGTCATTAAAGTTCAAGGTAATAATTGTTTAGCTCCTGTAGTTTTAAACAAAGGTATACCGGAATTAGTAAAAGCTGCTAAAGAAAGTGGTGTAGCTGTATTAGCTATTACAAATTCTCATCATATGGCTGCGATGTGGCCTGAAACAGAAATGGTAGCCGAACAAGGTTTAGTTGCCTTTGCATGTACTTCTTATAAGCCTGCAGTGGCACCTGCTGGCGCAACAAAACCTTTATTTGGAACAAACCCAATATCTTTTGCTTGGCCAAGGCCAGGAAAAACTCCAGTGGTTTATGATATGGCAACAGCTTCAATGGCAATGGGTGAAGTTCAAGTTGCTAAAAGAGAAGGGCATAAAGTTCCTTTGGGCACAGGTTTAAACAAAGATGGTAAAGAAACTACTGATCCAGGAGAAATAGCTGATGGTGGAGTGTTGTTACCCTTTGGAGGATATAAAGGCTCAGGAATAGCAATGATGGTTGAGTTATTAGCTGGTGCTTTGGTTGGTGATAATTTTAGTTACGAGACAGCAGCAAAAGATAATAAAGATGGAGGACCTCCAAGTGGCGGTGAGTTTATTTTAGCTATTTCACCAGATAAATTATCAGGAAATAATTGGGAAAAACATTCAGATGAATTTTTTAATAAGATGAAATCTATGGAAGGAGTTAGACTTCCGGGTGAAAGAAGACACAAAAATAGATTAGATAAAGGTCCAAGAAACATAAACGAAGAACTAGTAAATAAAATTAAATCTTTAAGCTAATTCAAGTTCAATAGGCGTATGGTCAGAAGGTTTTTGTCTTCCACGCGGAAATTTATTTACTTTAACGTTATTAACTTTATCAATTAAAGAACTAGATACTAAAAAATGGTCAATTCTCATACCATTATTTTTTTGCCAAGCACCACTAGTATAATCCCAAAATGTGTATCCTTCTTTTTCAGGATGTATATGTCTAAACGCATCATGAAAACCTAAATTAACTAACTCTCTTAATTTTTTTCTTATTTCCAATCTAAACAGTGCATCATTTTCATAGTTTTTTGGATTGTGAACATCTTCTGCGGAAGGAATTATATTAAAATCACCAGCAATAATTATATTTTCATTTTGTTTAGATAAAGATTTTATTTTTTTAATAAAATTATCCAGCCAATAAATTTTATAATCATATTTTTCTGTATCCACGGGGTTCCCATTGGGTGTATAAATATTTATTAAATTTATATTTTTATTTTTATGTTTTAATTCAGCCGAAATTATTCTTGATTGCTTATTTTTATCTTTAAATATATCAGTTTGAATATTAGTTAATTTTTTTTTTGAAATAATTGCAACTCCGTTATAACTTTTTTGCCCATAAACATAATTTTCATATTTTAATGATTTAATATCATCATACGGATAAGTCTCATTTGGTGTTTTGATTTCTTGCATCATAATAATATCAGGAGAGAATTTTTTAATATATTCTTTGATATTTTCGATACGAGCTCTTACGGAATTTACATTCCAAGAACTAACAATCATTAAACAGAAAAAGAAGTACCACAGCCGCAAGATGATTTGCTTTGTGGGTTCGTTATTTTAAAAGAATCTCCTATTAGTTCAGATACAAAGTCAACTTCAGATCCTTTTAAAAGGTCAGCAGAAGTTTTATCGATTAAAATATTTTCAAATTTTAAATCATCTTTTTCCATCAATTTATCGAATGAAAAATCATATTGAAAACCAGAACAACCTCCACCTTTAATAGCGATTCTAAAAAAAGACCCTTTATCTTTCTGAGATAGCAAATGGTTAATCTGTTTTATTGCTTTATCTGTAAATTTAATTTCTTTAATCATATAACAACACTGATATTACTAATATAATAGTAAATTATCGATTTTAAAGTATGAAAAATTTCTCAAAATTAGGCTTATTTAAAAGCAAGGGTCGTATTTTCAATGAATCAGCTAATGAATATCGAACTCCATTTCAAAGAGATAGAGATAGAATAATCCATAGCGCTTCTTTTAGAAGGCTTAAACATAAAACACAGGTATTTGTTAATACTGAAGGCGATCATTATAGAACTAGAATTACTCATTCTATTGAAGTTGCCCAGATAGCGAGAACTATTGCAAAATATTTAAATATTAATGATGATTTAGCAGAAACCTTAAGCTTAGCACATGACTTAGGTCATACTCCTTTTGGACATGCCGGCGAAGAGATTTTAAATGAATGCATGAACGATTTTGGAGGATTTGATCATAATTTACAAACAATTAGAATAGTGATGTTTTTAGAAAATAAATATTTAAAATTTAAAGGATTGAATTTAACAGTTGAAACTCTTGATGGTCTTTTAAAACATAATGGAATTATTGAGGATTATTTTAATATTCAAACGATAATTGGTTTAAAAAATTTCAAAAATAAAATTAATTTTAAAAGATCTCCATCTTTAGAATCACAAATTTCAGCTATTTCAGATGATATTGCATATAACAATCATGATATTCAAGATGGTCTAAAAGCAAAAATGTTTAAACTTAAAGATCTAATGGAAATTAATTTTTTCAAAGATATTAGCAACAATCATAAGAAAAAATATAAAAGCTTAGATAAAGATATTTTGATATACCAAATAATTAGAGATTCAATTAATTTAATGGTTAAAGATTTAATAGCAAATACAATGAAAAACTTAAAGATTAAAAAAATAAAATCAATCAGTGATATTTATTTATGTAAGGATCAGATAGTTTGTTTTTCTGATAAGTTTACTAAAATTGAAAAAGAAATTAAGTTTTTTTTAAGAACAAAAATGTATAACAATAAAAACGTATTAGTTAAAAACAACCAAGGTAAGAAAATTATAAAAAAATTATTTGATGTAATTAATAGCAATCCAAAAAAATACTTAAATAACAGCCAATTAAAATTAAACAAACAAAGAGCCGTAGCAGATTTTATATCTGGAATGACTGACAGATATGCAATTAATCTATATAACAAAATAAAATGAATATTTTTGATATTTACTCAGAAAAAATTAAAACATTAGTTAAAAATTTAAACAAACAAAATTTAATTGAAATTCCAGATTCATTGAATGGTATAAATGTTGATTTACCACCAGAAAAATTTGATTGCGATATATCAACGAATGTTGCAATGGTTCTTTCTAAATCTAACAAAAAACCACCCATAGATTTAGCTAAGCAATTAGCTGAATTAATAAAAAAAAATGATAGACATATTTCTTCTATAGATGTTGCAAAACCTGGATTTATTAATATTAAATTTAACAAATCTTTTTGGAACAATTTTTTAAAAGAAATTATTATTAATCAAAAAGAATTTGGTGTTAATAAGAAGCAAAAAAAAAAGACATATCTTGTTGAATTTGTTTCTGCAAATCCAACCGGTCCACTTCATGTTGGTCACTGTAGAGGTGCAGTAATTGGAGATGTTATTTCAAATATACTCATTTTTAATCAAAACAAAGTTATAAAAGAGTATTATGTTAATGATTATGGAAATCAGATCATTAATTTTACAAAATCAGTGTATTTTAGAATTAGAGAAATATTAAACAATGAAAAATTTCCCTCTGACAATCCAGATTTATATCCAGGTGATTATTTAATAGATATTGCGAAAAATATTATTTCACAAAAAAAGAAAATTAAATTTGATAATTTTGAAAATATTTCAAATGAATTAACCAAGTTATCAATTGAACAATCTCTTAAAATGATAAAATTAAACTTAAAAATTCTAGGTATAAATCATGATAATTTTGCAAGTGAAACAGAAATTGTTAATAACAATGAAGTTCAATCAGTTGTTGACCAACTTGAAAAAGATAAATTTGTTTATAAAGGAAAAATAAATGCTCCTGAAGGGGGAGATAAAACTGACTGGATTGAAAGAGAACAGTTACTTTTTAGATCAACTGATTTTGGAGATGATAAAGATAGGGCTCTTCAAAAATCAGATAAATCTTGGACATATTTTGCAAGTGATGTTGCTTATCACAATAATAAATTAAAAAGAAAATTTGATATTTTAATAAATATACTAGGTGCTGATCACGCTGGATATATTAAAAGAATTACATCTGCTGTTGAAGCTTTATCAGGAGAAAAAAATAAATTAATTTGTAAAGTGAGCCAATTAGTTAAGCTAATCAAAGATGGAAAACCTTTTAAAATGTCCAAAAGAAAAGGTGACTACATAACAGTTCATGATTTAGTTAATGAAGTTGGTAAAGATGCCACAAGATTTATTATGCTTAACAGA
>CACDCI010000043.1 GCA_902551215.1 uncultured Pelagibacteraceae bacterium
GTAATGAATTTAGAATTAAACTTTACTGCTCAAAATTTAGCTAAAGCAATTAAAGAACATAAAGTTAGAGGTGTTTATGAAACTTCTCCTTGTTTTGCATCTATGCTAGTACACTATGAACCGGAAGAAATAAAATTTGATGATTTAAAAAAAGAATTAAAATCTCTTGTAGACTCTTTAGGCCCTTCAGATGATATAGAAATTAATAGTAGAATTTTTTCTTTTCCTACAGTTTATCTTGATAAATGGACAAAGGAATGCATTGAAGATTACTCAAACAAAATAGCTAAAAAGAAACCTGATCCTGAGCTTATTACAGAATTAAATAACTTAGAAAGCACAGAACAATTTGTAAGAGTGCATTCTGGAACTGAATATTGGGTTTCTGCTATAGGTTTTTGGCCCGGCCTTCCGTTTATGATGGCTCTTGATCCAAGGTGTAAGCTTACAGTTCCAAAATATAATCCTCCACGAACATGGACACCAAAAGGAACAGTTGGAATGGGTGGTGCTTCTACGTCAATATATCCTGATCGGTTACCAGGTGGATATCAAATTTTTGGAATTATTCCTGTTCCAATTTGGGATACAAAAAAAAGTTTTCCAGTATTTGAAAATAACATTTGCCTTTTTCAACCGGGAGATAGAGTAAAATTTATTCCTACAACGTATGAAGAATTTGATCATGTTTCAAAAAAAGTAGAAGATGGTACTTATGATTACAATATTGTTGAGTATCAAAAATTTTCTGTAAAGAATTATAAAAAATGGTTAACTACAATTGATCAAACGAAAAGGTTTTAATATTTATGGTAAGAGTAATTAAAAAAGGCTTAGAAACATCTGTTCAAGATTATCCGGGAAGAATTGGAACTCTTAATCTAGGTTTTCCACCATCGGGTCCAATGGATAGTTGGTCTTTCAGACTTGCTAATGTTTTAGTTGGAAATGAACCTGGTGCTGCAGCCCTAGAATGTCAGTTTATGGGTCCTACTCTTAAGTTTAATAGCGATAGAATTATTGCTATCACTGGTGCTGACATGTCTCCAAAAATAGATGGCAAATTGGTTCCTTTATGGGAAAGCTTAGAAGTTAAAAAAGATCAAACCTTAGAACTCGCTTATGCAACAATGGGTGCTAGAGCATATATTGCTTTTTCAGGAGGAATAAATACCACTCCATGGTTAGGCTCAAGATCAACCTTTCATAAAGCAGGAGTTGGTGGTATCGAAGGAAAAGCAATTCAAGATGATCAAATTATTCCTTTAAACAAATCTATATCTGTCGCAGGAAGAAAAATTAAAAAAAACTCTATACCAGTTATGTCTACAAATAAAAAATGGTCTGTAGAAGTTGTTAAAGGCCCTAATGATGATTGGGTTGATGAAAAAGGACATAAAATGTTTTTAAATTCGGATTGGAAGCTTCAGTCTAAAAGTGACAGAACTGGTTATAGATTAGAAGGACCAAAGTGGTCTTTTACAAAAAAAGCAACTCACAAAGGTTTAGAACATGGAACGTTTCCTTCAAATATTATTGACCAAGGATATCCAGTAGGTGCAATAAACTTAGCTGGCCAAACTCCAATTATATTAGTTAATGATGGTCCTAGTATGGGTGGATTTATCGTTCCCTATACTGTTCCTTCTGCTTCTTTTTGGAAACTTGGACAAGCAAAACCAGGTGATAGTTTTAATTTTGTGGAAATATCAGTTGAAAAAGCTCAAACATTAAGAGCTGAACAAAGTATTATTTGTAGTGAATTAAGCTTAGTGTCTTCTAAAGAAGAAAATGTTGTTATTCCTAAAATACCAACTAAAAAAATTGATCATATTAAAATAGTAGATTTTGATAAAGAAAAAATGGATGAAAAAATCAGAAATAAAATAATGGAAAAAAGAGGAATGAAAAATATTAAAGTTCGTTTTTTTAATTAAAAGAATAACATGAAAAAAATTTATGGCAACTGAAGTTAAAACAACTGTACCAGGCAATATGTGGAAGGTTTTAGTCAAAGAAGGAGACACTGTAAAAAAAGGAGACCCTTTATTTATTATGGAAGTTATGAAAACAGAAGTTCATCACGATTCTCCGATTGATGGAACGGTAATTAAAGTCAATGTTGTAAATGATCAAGAAGGTATAGATCCAGGTACAGTAGCAGTTATAATTGAATGATACAAAAAAAAACAAAAGAAACTCTTTATTTAACAATAATAAATGACCTATCAGAAGATATAGGAATATCAAAAGAAGAAACAAAAAGTTTGGTTGATGTTGCCTTGTCCTCTACTGATCCTAGAGATGTAGATTACGAACAATTAAAAAATGAAATTACAACATTTCTAGTTATCAACATTTTTTTTCTTATCTGTAAATTGTAATTTTTATGCAAGACCAAATAATCTTATACAATGGTCCAAATTCACCTTTTGGAAGAAAAACTAAAGTAACCTCTTTAGTGCAAGAAATTAAATTAGAAGAAAAAATTATTAATGTATATGAAGCTGATTTTTTAGATAAACACAATCCTATAAGGAAAATTCCAACATTGATTGTTAATGAGTTAGCAATTACGGATAGTGATAACATTTGTTTGTATCTTGATTCAATTTCAAAAAAAAATACTTTATTTCCTAAAAAAAAATATTGGGAAATAATGTCTATGACTTCAATCGCTAATGGGTTAATGGAGTCTGTGCTAGAAAGACGTATGGAATTAATTAGACCTGATAATGAAAAAAGCAATAGTTTCATAAACAAGCAAGAAATAAGAATTACAAGAACTATCAAATGGCTGGAAAATAATTGGAATAATTACGATGAGAATTATCTAACAATGGATCAAATTGCCGTTGGATGTGCTTTAGATTACACTATGTATAGATTTGATGATAGATGGAGATTAGAAAATTCAAAACTTAATAAGTGGTTTACCATTTTTGTTGAAAATGATTTTATGAAATCTACTTTGCCACGAGAAAAATAAATATGCTTAAAGCTGCTTCAATAGGATTAGGATGGTGGTCAGATGAGCTTGCAAAATCAATTCAGGGGAAAAGCAAAAAAATTAAAATTGTAAGTTGCTATTCTAAAAATAAAAAAAAAAGGATTAATTTTTCAAAAAAATATAAAACTAAATACCATGATTCATACATGGCTATACTTAAAGATCCTAAAATCGACGCTGTAATCTTAACAACTCCACACTCACAACATTCAAAACATGCCATTCAAGCTATACGAAATGGAAAACATGTTTTTGTAGAAAAACCAATGGCAACAAAATTTTTAGATGCTAAAAAAATGTATTTGTTGGCAAAAAAATATAAAAAAAACTTGTCAGTTGGACATAACAGAAGATTCTCTAGTGTTTTTGATTTTATAAATAGCTTAAAACTTCAAAAAAAAATTGGAAAAATATTACATATTGATTCAAATTTCTCTGCATCAGGTGCATTAAATTATAAAAAAAAATTTTGGCGTGCAAATAGAAAAGAAAGTCCTGGAGGAGCAATAGCTGGACTGGGCATACATATGATAGACTTAATGTGTTATTTTGGTGGAAGTGTCAAATCAGTTCAATCATTAGTAAAAAAATACGCTGTTAAAGTAAACATAGATGACACTACTTCTGCTCTCTTTGAACTAAAAAATTGCACAGGAAATTTAAACACTATTTTTGCCTGTCCTTACACTTCAACATTTAACATTTTTGGTACCAATATGAATATTTTTTCAGAAGTTGATAAAAATAAAATCAAAATTGTTAATAAAAATGGAAAAATACAAAAGATAAATTTGGCAAATAAAAATACTCTTTTTTTAGAATTGCAAGAATTTGCCGATAGCTGCAATAAACAAAAAAAATATAGAATAAAAAACTCAGAAGCTGCTCATAATGTCAAAGTTATGGAAGCAATTGTTGAATCTTCAAAAAAAAATAAAAAAATATATTTATAATTTAATCGTAGTAAAACATTGGTGCTTTTTTCCAATCAGCCCAAGAAATCGGATCATGGCCCCAAACAACTTTAGCATCATGTTCTTTTGCAACTCTTCTTAATTTTTTAACTGATTCTGCTGCATCTGATGATGAGGCCACAAGTCCTGGTAAACATTTATCGCACCAATGATCTCCTGTATAACAAGCATCACCAGTAAATAACATATGGCCAGTTTTTGGAAGATTAACTAATACTGATTGATGACCAGGAGTATGTCCAGGCGTAAATATTACTTTTATAACTCCATCACCATAAACATCATAAAAATCAGTTTTTCTACCCTGTAAAAATTTCCAGCGAATATTTGGTTTATCAAAGTCTGCTCTAATGTAAGCTGGTTGCGAAAACCAATCAGGATTAAATGCATAATCATATTCTAATCTTTGTGTAATATGTGTAGCATTTGGAAAATGCCCTATTGCGCCCGAGTGATCTAAGTGAAGATGAGTTTGTATAACATACTTAACATCTTCAGGTTTTGTATTAACAGTTTTTACCATATCTTTACACCATTCTGATGTTTTCATTACCGGGTCATAAGCTTCAACCACAGAACCCCAATGCTTGTGTTTATCTTGAGCTGCCTCTATTGGCATTCCACCATCAATAATTACATC
>CACDCI010000044.1 GCA_902551215.1 uncultured Pelagibacteraceae bacterium
ACTTCAATATTGTCTATTTTTTCTCCTATTCCTAAAAATTTAATTGGTACTTGAGAAACAAATTTCATACTAACAGCTGCTCCACCTCTTGCATCACCATCTGCTCTAGTTAAAATAATACCTGTTAGATTGACTGTATTTTTAAATTCCTTAGCAACTTCCGCTGCTACTTGTCCTGTTAATGAATCTGCAACTAAAAAAGTTTCTGTAGGATTAATTATACTTTCAATTTGTTTTATTTCACTCATCATTTGCAAATCAATTTGAGTTCTTCCTGCAGTATCAAATAATATAATTTCAGCTCCATTAAGATTTGCTGCACTTACAGCTCTTCTGCAAATATCTGCTGGCAGTTGACCCTCAGTTATTGGAAGTGTAAGAATATTATTTTGTTCACCCAGTGATTTTAATTGTTCTTGTGCGGCTGGTCTGTATACGTCAAGACTAACCATCATTATTTTCTTTTTTTTATTAATTTCTAAAAATTTTGCTAATTTTGCAGTTGTTGTAGTTTTTCCTGAACCCTGTAATCCAACTAACATCATTGCTACAGGAGGAACTGCATTTATATTTATGTCAGAATTATTTTCGCCTAATAATTTTACGAGCTCATCGTAGACAATCTTGACTACCATTTGACCTGGTGAAGTTGAGCGTACTATTTCCTTTCCTAGTGCCTTTGGTTTAACATTTGCTATAAATTCTTTTGCAACTGTTAAAGATACATCTGCCTCTAAAAGAGCCTGTCTTATATTTCTCAAGCCTTCATCCACTTGCTTCTCATCAAGCGAAGGCGATTTTTTTAAAGAAGAAAAAATTTCTTCAAATTTATTTGTTAAATTTTCAAACATAATAATTACACACAGCAGTAATCGCACTAGTGGGCGAACCCTCGCTGACTAGTGTCGATCTCTTTGTTTCCAAAGACACCGCAAATTTAATGTTTTTGCGGAAACGCGCTCAAACTATAATAGAGGTTCAAAAAGTCAATAAATAAGTTAAAGATCTATATATATATGGATATCAAAGCTTATAAAATGGATGGTTTGGGCAATGACTTTGTAATCATTGAGACAAAAAAAAGAAACCCTATTTCTATCAGTAAAGAAAAAATTATTGAATTGGGAAAAAGGGATAACATAGGTTTTGATCAAATGATATTTGTTGAGGAAGATGGTGTAATACCTAATCATGTTTCAATTTCAATATTTAACTCTGATGGAGATAAAGTTGAAGCATGTGGTAATGGAAGCAGATGCGTTGCAAAAATTATTTGTGATAAAAAAAAAGTAGAATATGCTGTAATACATACTTCAAATAGAGTTTTAAAAGCTCAAAAAATATCTAATAATAATTTTAGGATTTCAATGGGTGAACCCACTTTTGATTGGAAAAAAATTCCTTTATCAAAAGAAATAGATCACAAAAAAATAAATCTTAAAATTAACGATATTGAATTCAAAGAGGGTTTTGCATTAAATGTTGGAAATCCTCATATAGTTTTTTTTGTTGAGAATTGTTTTAAATATGACTTAAAAAAAATAGGTCCATTAATTGAGAACCACGAATTATTTCCTGAAAAAGTAAATGTTACTTTTGCTCAATTAAAAGATTTTAAAAATATATTAGTAAATGTTTGGGAGAGAGGAGCAGGATTAACAAAAGCATGTGGAACAGCAGCATGTGCCGCAGGAGTTGTTGGTTTTGAAAAAAGTTTTACGAAAAATGATACAAATATTCACTTTAAAGAAGGATTTTTAAGTATTTTTTATGATGTAGCTATTTCAATGACAGGCCCAGTCTCTGATATTAAGGAAATTAAAATAAAATTATAATGGGAATTTTTGAAAAATTTAAAATTGGATTTAAAAAAAGTGCTTCTTCTTTTACATCAGGATTAAAAGAAATAATTATAAAAAAAGAGATAGACAATAAAACTCTAAACGAAATTGAAGATTTTTTAATTCAATCTGATGTAGGTGTTGCTGCATCTGAGGAGATTAAAAGTATAATTGCGGAAAAAAAAATTGATCCTAATAAAAATAAAGTTGATGAAATTAACTTGATCCTTAAAAAATATATAATTGATTTAATGTCTCCATTAGAAAATGAAGATTTTTTCAAAAGTAAAAATGATTTAAATGCTATACTTGTATCAGGAGTCAATGGAGTTGGAAAAACAACTACAATAGGAAAAATAGGAAAAATTTTAAAATCCAATGGAAAAAAGGTTATGTTTTCTGCTTCAGATACATTTAGAGCTGCAGCAATTGAACAATTGGAAAATTGGGCAAATAAAATAGATGTGCCAATTGTTAAATCTGCACAAGGTTCTGATCCTGCTTCAGTCGCTTATAAAGCTGTAGAACAAGCAATTCAAAATAATTTTAACTATGTATTAATTGATACAGCTGGTCGACTACAAAATAAAAAAAATTTAATGGAAGAGTATAAAAAAATTGCCAATGTAACAAAAAAAATAGATCCAAAAGCTCCTCATGAAGTTATTTTAATTTTAGACGCAACTTCTGGTCAAAATGTTATTAACCAAGTAGAAGAATTTAATAAAATTATTCCCATTACCGGTTTAATTATGACTAAACTAGATGGAACTGCAAAAGGAGGAATTTTAATAGCTTTGGCTAGAAAATATAAACTTCCAATTATAGCTGTTGGATTGGGAGAAAAAGAAGATGATTTACAAATTTTTAATGCAGAAAAATTTGCTGATGCATTTATTCAAACTAATTAATCAAATTTTGAGATATTAAAGGTTTATAATAATTGCATTTATAAGTGTCATTCATTGTTAAATAACCACAATTTTTTGTAACCGATGAAATGATAAAATCTAATTTACCCTTAGTTGAATATTTGTGTAATTTATTTGTTGATATATCAAATTTAAAATTTTGATTAATATTTTTAATTGCACTAACCATAATTAAAGTTTTGTTATCCTTCAGCAAATAATAAGCAAAGTCCTCAGGAAAAACTGGAAAATCATAGTTGGATAGATAAAATTTTGCATGTGTTGGAAACCAATCATAGGTTATTAATGGTTTGGTTTCTTTTGTTTTTTTTATTATAAATATATAAATCTTGAGGATAATCAGTGATATAGTTAAATTCTTCACCTTTAGCTAAAATAGATTTTTCTCTTGTTTTAAAAAAAAGAACAAAATTTTTATTATGAGAGTCCATTTTTCCTATATGAAAAATATCATCTATATTCGTTAAATTATTTTCTGCTTTAGAGCTTTTAACAATTAATAATAAAAAAATAATTATACTTAAAAATTTAAACTTCATTTAAAATAAAAATAAAATTTAATTTTGTAGATGTTTTGTTTAAATTGTGACTTAATTTAAGCTATCAACGAATTTTTTAAGTTCATTTAAAAGTTTTTCATTGTATTCCATCATATGATCATCATATTCTGAAAAATAAGAGTATTTAGGTTCGTTAGCTAAATTATACAGTTCTTTTCCCATCCAAAATGGAACTAATGTATCAACTTTTCCGTGCATAATTAAAATTGGAGATTTTATGTTTTTGATCTTTTTGTCACTTTCATATTTATCTTTAAGTAAAAAACTTACTGGAAAAAAAGGATACTTGCTTTTACCAACACTAGCCATTGAAGTAAAAGGAGTTTCCAAAATTACACCAGCAAAATTTTTATTTTGAGCAATTTCTGTTGCAACACCAGTGCCCAAAGATTCTCCATAAATAATAATATTTTCTTCTTTTACTCCTTTATTAGCTAACCATCTAAGTGCACTTTTCGCGTCTTCATAAAGACCTTTTTCTGTTGGTTTTCCTTTATTTCCACTAAAGCCTCTCCAGGCAATAATAAGAAAATTAACATTCATATTTTTTAAGTGATTAATTTTATATATTCTATTTTCTAAGGTTCCAGCATTTCCATGTAAAAATAGAATTGTTTTGTAATTTTCAGAATCTTTAGAGTAATACCACGATAAAAGTTCAATATTATCTTTAGTTGTGATTTTAACTTTTTCTATTGGAAAATTTAATTGCTCTCCAGAATAATTATTTACTGAAGGATAGTACAGCAAATTTCTTTGAAAAAAATATAAAATAAATGTAATTATTAAATATACTGATAAAATTAATAATAAAATATTTACTAAAGACATTTTTTTATTCATTTACTAAATTTTTATTTTTTAAAACAAAATACAAATAAGAAAAAATACAAATTAATAAATAAACAAAAAAAGATATTTGAAAACTTTGAATTTCTTCTTTCCCAAAAAATTTGGATAAGTCAATTATTAAACCAATGCCCCACTGCATTATAAAAGTACCTACAAAAATAAGTAGATTAAATGATGTAAGTGATTTTCCAGCCAAACTAGTTGGAAAAGATAATGCCACAGCAGGCTGAGTAAGTGTCAATACAATTGAAGTAAGTAAGTAAATTGTAAAATGTATTGCGCCTGCACTTTCACCTGAAACAATTATAAAAAGTAAGGACAAATAGCTTATTGGTAGTCCAAACTTCATTAATCGCATTGACTCAATGCCAAGTTTTGTAATTTTAGGTAAAATGTACCCA
>CACDCI010000045.1 GCA_902551215.1 uncultured Pelagibacteraceae bacterium
TCAAATTTATCAAAAGATTATAAAAAAAGGCGTTTACAATATGTAAACGACAAAAAATATATTAAAAAATTTTTTCTTGATAACAGAACAAAAAATATATTAGATTTTGGTTGTGGTAACGGAGATTTCTTAAAACTTTTTGTAGGTAAAAAATTTGGATATGAATTTAATCCAGATGCCAAAGTAAATAATTCAATAAAAAGAATCAGCTACAAAGAAATTCAAAAATATAAATATGACTTGATAATTTTGAGAGGTGTAATTGAACATTTAAAAAATTTTAAGAATATTACAAAAAACCTAGTAAGACGTTTAAAAAAAAATGGACAATTTGTAATTATGGCAACACCCAACTCTCATAGTTATGCTTTTATAAAAAACAAAAAAGCATTTAACCAAAATAATGAAAGACATTTATTTCATTTTAACTCCTTAAATTTGACTGATTTCTTTCTTAAAATGGGTTTGTTCAATATTGACTTAACCTATCCATATTATGACACACCTTATAAAGATTTGAATAAAGATTATAAAAAGTTAAAAAAATTAGCGTCTGAGAAAATCTCACCACCATGTGTAGGCACTATGTTGTCTATGATATTTAAAAAAATATAAAAATTATATATACACGATATTTAGATAAATAATAAAGGCAATGCAAAAGTATTAATTTTAACATCTCTTTTCATGCAGAAAAAATCTTTTTATTATCTTTTTTGTATCTCCCTCTAGTATCTATAATATAATCACAATCTGTTTCAATTTGTTTATAATTAATTTTATCATGATCAGTTATAATAATAGCTAAGCAGTTTTTTATCTTTTTTAAATAACTAATTTTAGATGAGTTTACTATTATTGATTTAACTTTGATTCTTTTTACATATGGATCATGATATCTAAATTTAATTTTTTTTTTTATTAACATCTCTATTAATGATATGGCCGGAGACTCTCTTATATCATCTATATTTTTTTTATATGCAACTCCAAAAATAAAAATGTTTTTGATTTTATATTTCTCTTTTATTTTCAAAAATTTATTAAAAACATAACTGGGCATTTTTTTATTTATTTTGTGAGACAAGGATATAAATTCAGCATTTATTTTATTTTTTTTTGCCCACCATGTAATAAACAAAGGGTCAATTGGAATACAATGTCCGCCTAAACCTGGCCCGGGATAAAAAGCATTAAAACCAAATGGTTTAGTTTTAGCTGCTTCTATTATTTCATAAATATCAACTCCTAATTTATTACAGATAAGTTTCATTTCATTCGCCATACCAATATTGATTGATCTATAAATGTTTTCATATAACTTTGTCATCTCGCATGACTTAATGTTTGATAAAGCCCATACTTTATTAAATACTGATGAATACAAAGTTTTAGCAACTCTCAAACATATTTTTGTCTTTCCTGAAACAAGTTTAGTTACATTTTTTGAAGAAAATTTTTGATTACCCGGATCTTCCCTTTCTGGGGAATAGGCAATAAAAAAGTTTTTACCTATTGTATATTTTTTTTTTAATTTGTTTACTATTAAATCATCAGTAGCCCCAGGATATACTGTACTCTCTAAAATTATTAATTGATTAGGTTTCAAGAATTTGATTAAATCTTTCATGCATTCTTTGATGAAGGACATGTCAGGAGATGAATTTTTTTTTAAAGGTGTAGGCAAACAAATTATTATAACATCTAAGATTTTTGTAACATTAAAGTTATCTGTAATTTTAAAATTATTATTATTAAGTTTTTTTATTTTTTCTGAACTGATGTGGGATATATGACTTTGATTTTTTATTAATTTTTTTATTATTTCTTTATTTTTTTCAATTCCTATAATATTTTTAAAGTTTTTATTTGAAAAGCTAATTGCAAGTGGAAGACCCACATACCCAATGCCAATTATTCCTATTCTTGCAGTTTTATTTTTTATTTTACGTTCAAGATTTTTTAAAATCATTATTTTTTAAAAATAATAAACTTTTTATTTATATTGGTATTTATTTTTTTTAGAATTTTTACAATTCTACTACTTGAATTTCCATCACCATAAATTTTGCTTTTTTTAATTTTATTTCTTGATTTTATTGCTAGTTTTATATTTCTTATAATTTTTACATTATTTATTGGTGTATCAAATACATTATTGCCTTTTTCTCTACGATCTTGTCTGTCTCCTATATTTACAAAAGGTACAGCCAAATATGAACACTCTCTTATACCGCTAGAGGTATTGCCAATCAAGCACTGACTATTATAAATAATTTTTAAATAGTCATCTGGTTCAAAGTTTTTATAAAAGTTAATTTTTAATTTTGGATTTGATTCTCTTTTTGATCTTAGAAAATGTGAGATTAAGTCTGCACCAGCATCTATATTAGGCCATATCCAAATAGTTTGTTCGTCAATTTTTTGTATAGCGTCAAACGTGTTAGAAACTAATTCTAGATTTTTATTATAGTTTAAAGTATTAGGATGAATAAGAACAACTATATATTTTTTCTTAAGATTTATTTTATTTCCAACACCATACTTATATTTTGCCAAATTAACATAATTTTTAAAATTGATTTTTTTTATTAAATCTATTGATGTACATCCCACATTGATAACTCGATTTTCTTCTTCACCCATTTGAGTTACTATATTTTTAGCTTGTTTGGTACAAACAAAATGAAGATTTGAAAGTTTGGTTATGGAATGTCTTACTTTTTCATCAATTGAACTGGTAAGTTCTCCACCCTGTATATGAACTAAGTAAATATTTAAAAAAGAAGAACATATGCCCGTAGCCATTGTCTCATATCTGTCTCCAATTGTAACCACAATATCAGGATTGAGAACTTGAAAAGCAGTAGATAATTCGTGTATGATTATTGATACTGATTTAGTCATGGTCAAATTATTTTCTCCTTCGATATGAGAGAAAAAAGCATAGTTTACTTTAAAACCATCTTTTTTTATTATTTCACCTAGATCCCCATACTTAACTAACACTGATGAAGAGGTTAATATAATTTGGAGCTTAAAATTTTTTGATCTATTTATTTTTTCCAGTATAGGCTTTAGACGGGCATAATTAGATCTATTATAAATAACAAAGCAAATTTTTTTTTTCATTTAATTTTTTTTATCTATTGTTCAAATATTGAACACTTATATCGTTCAATATTTGAACAGTAAAGTAAATTATGGAAAATTAAACTATACAACATATAGATTAATTCTTCATAAGAATGAAAAAAAAACAATAATTACATCAAAAAGTTTAAGGCATAGAGCTTTTAGAATTTTTTTTCTATCTCTTTTTGGTATTTCATTATATTTCTTGAATATTAATTCATTTTTCTAAATACCATTGACAACATATTTACAGCAGATGTTTTTCAAAGTATTTTGTTATGATTTGTTAAATCTATACAACATATAGATTAATTACATAATTTGCTTTACTGTTCAAATATTGAACGATATAAGTGTTCAATATTTGAACAATGAATAAAAATAATCCCGATCAGTTTAACGTACTAAGAAAAATTAAATCTAAGCCAAATTCTTCACAGAGAGAATTGGCCTTTGAACTAGGTTTTAGTTTAGGCAAACTTAACTATTGTTTAAAAGCTTTAAAACAAAAAGGTTTAATAAAAATAAATAATTTTCAAAAAAATCCAAACAAATTAGTTTATGCATATATTCTTACTCCCAAAGGTATTATTGCAAAAACAAAATTAACTGCTGCTTTTATGAAAAGAAAAATGAAAGAGTATGACGAACTTAAGTCTGAAATGGAGCAGGATAAATAAATGTGGATAATATTAAAAGTTCATAAAAATAAAATTTTAACCTTAAAAAATGAATTTTTTGATAAACTTGGAAAAGATGTAAAATTTTATGAGCCAAAACTTAAATTAAAAAAATTTCTTAAATCAAAGATTTATATAAAAGAAAGTTTTCTTTTAGATGATTATTTATTATGTTTCCATAAAGATTTTATAAAAAGCTCAGCACTGACTTCTTTAAAATATTGCAAAGGATTAAAATATTTTTTAACAGATTTTATAACTTCACAGAATGAGATTGAAAGTTTCATATTAAAATGCAAAGAAAATGAAGATAAAGAAGGATATATAAAACATACTTTTTTTAATTTTAATAATAATAATAATAAATATGAATTTATATCAGGTCCTTTTACCAATTTCATTTTTAGAATTTTAGAGGAAAACAAACTATCAATTAAAGCACTGATAGGTAATAACAAAGTATTAGTGTCTAAAGAGCAGAATTTATTTAGACCTGTTTAAAATTAAAAATTTTTTATGATATGTAAAAAAAATACTTTTTACGTAGTGCGGAGCTATGTTTTTTTAAAATTTACTATTTAAATAACAATCGATGCTTTTAAAAGATCTAAAAAAAATTTTCTATATAATT
>CACDCI010000046.1 GCA_902551215.1 uncultured Pelagibacteraceae bacterium
TAGGATTCGAACCTAGGATGGCGGTACCAAAAACCGCTGCCTTACCGCTTGGCTACGCCCCAAAATTAATTTCGTATATCATAAAAAAAAAAAATTATATAGTTTTTGATGTAATACACCAATAGTTGCTAAATTTCTTCTTAAATTCTTTTCTTGCATTTTCTGTAGCTTTTTTAGAATAAAAATAAGCTAAAATTGAGGATCCTGATCCAGACATTCTAACAAATTTTACTTTTGATAATTTTAGTAAAAATAATTTTATTCTGATTAATTTTGGATGTTCTTTATATACAATCTTTTCTAATGCATTGCTTGAATTGATAATGTTTTTCTTACTTAATAATGATTGTTTTGGATTATTATATTTAGCTTTAGAATAACATCTTACCTTTGAGTAAATAAATTTTGTAGAACAGCCAAAATTAGGTTTCACAATTAACACATATAAACCAAGTTTTTTTTTAAATTTAGTCAATTTTCCACTAGAAGATAAAATTGTATTTTTTGGATTTATTCCAAGAATAACATCTGATCCTATCAAGTTAGCTAGATTTATTAACTCTTTTTTATTCAATTTAATAATTTTATTATTATAGAAATAATTAATTAAAGACGCGGCATTCATGGATCCTCCGCCCATTCCAGATTGATTTGGGATATTTTTTTTGATTTTGATTTCAAATTTTTGATTTTTAAGTAGTTTTTTTTGGTCAAGTATATGTAAAAGTTTAGAAATCGTATTTTTTCTACTTATACCTATTGCAAATTTGCCCGTAAAATAAACTTTGTGTTTATTAAAACTTGTTGGTTTTAAGTATATTAAATCATAAAAATTTAAAAAAGATACTATACTTTCGATCTTATGTTTTTTTGATCTAAATTTTCCTACAACATTTAGTGAAAGATTAACTTTGGCATAAGACTTTAGCTTCATTGGCTAAATTATTTTTAAACCTTTTAGAAGTTTAAATTTAATATTTTCTTTCATTTTTTCCTCAGTATCTTCAAATTTTAAAACACTCTTCCAATAATATCTGGCTTCAATTTTTCTTCCCATTTTCCATAGTATATCTCCATAATGATCATTAACTATTGGATCATTTGGCATCAACTCAATTGCTCTTCTCAAAAATTTTTCTGCTTCAATTAAATTATCAACTAAATAATATCCCCAACCAACAGAATCTATAATAAATGGGTCATTTGTTTTTTGTTTATATGCTCTTTGTAACATTTCTATTGCGGTATCAATTTTATAATTTCTTTCTAACCATGAATAAGCCAAATAGTTTAAAACATAGGCTTCATTTGGATTAATTTCTAAAGATTGCAATAAATCTTCATCAGATTTATTAAATTTTTTTAATCTTTCATAGCTCCCACCTCTTCTAAATAAAATTTCTGCGTAAGTATTTGAATTCATATTAATTTTTGTAAGAAGTTCATTATAATAATTTATGGCAATCTCATGTTTTTCAAAACTTTTCATCAAATTTGCCATATCATATAAAATTTTGATTGAAGGTTTTTTAATTTTTTTAAATTTTGAATTTATAAAATTATATGCTTGTTCTTCTCCTAATTCTTGAGAAATTATTTTTGTTTTTGTTTTTATCTTATACCAATAATAAAGATCATCATTTTCATCAAAATTATTTAATACTTTTTCAGTTTTTCTATAATTTTTGCTATTATAATAATTTTCAACAAATAAAGACAAATTAAAATGAAATTTTGGATTTAAAAAATTAGATATGTTTAGATAAAAATTTGATTTTTCTATTTCGTCTTCTGATGAATATATATTAGAAATTAAAAAGAAAAATTCGCTCAAAATATCCATTTCGTTATTGCAGGAAAAAACCTGATTAAATTTATTAAATTCCTTATTATCAATCCAATTTTTTGTTTGAGCTATTAATAGACTGGTGTTTAAAATATCTATTTGATCTGTAATTTCTTTCGCCTTAGCAAATTGTTTTTGTTCAATTAAATAATTAATATAAAAAAAAATATATCTTGAGTAATCATATTCGGCAGCATTGAATAAATTTTTAAAATTATTTTCAGTTTGTTCTTCTTCTAGATAACAACTATGAAATGCATTATTAATAAGTGATAAATTGCCGAAAGTATTACCATTCGATAAAGTTTGTTTGTTTTCAAAAAGATAAATATAATTTTTTATAGACTCATAAATAATTAGTTTAAATGTGCTATTTTCTTTAAATCTTGATAGTTCATTTAGATATTTATTGCTATTTTTAAAATTTTTTTTTTTAATACTATCAAGTGTTAATACTAAATAAGCTTCAAAAAAATCTGAACTTTTTTCACCTGAAAATTGTTTTAATTTTTTTATAGATTTATTAATTTTTCCTTCCATTACCAAAGAAAAAATATATTTTTTAAGGTATGGATCATGTTGATTTATTAAAGAATCGGATAAAGTGAAGAACTTTAGGGCATCAATGTTTTCCTGATTATCGTAAGACACGAGTCCCGAAAAATAGCTAGATAAATTTTTGTAATTAAATTCCTTAATATCTTTACTTTTGGAGTATAATGGGCTTTGAAAAATTAATAATAATGTTAGGCAAAATATTTTATAAAATTTTATTAGCATAATTCTATTCTATGATTAAAAAACAAATAAATCAAAAAGACAGTTTGAATATAGAATTATTAAACTCAATTGGGTGTGATTATGTATTTAATAACAGTCCAATCAATCGTTTAAAAAATAAAATTAATAATTCAAGAGAGCAAAATGAAAATAAACAAAAAAAACTTGAAAAACTAAAAGAAGAAATAAATTCAATTGAAGATTGTAAATTAAAAAACAATGCATCAAAGATAGTTTTTGCAGACGGTAATATTCAAAGTTCTATAATGATAGTTGGTGAAGGCCCGGGTCAGAAAGAAGATGAGTTAGGAAAACCTTTTGTAGGAGATGCAGGCAATTTATTAAATAAAATGCTTAGAGCAATAAATATTGAAAGAAAAAAAGTTTATGTAACTAATGTGGTAAATTACCGACCTCCTAACAATAGAAAACCAGAGCAATCAGAAATTAATAGATATTCCAAATATCTCAAGGAACACATTTCAATTATAAATCCTAAAATTTTAATACTTATGGGTAGCACTGCAATGGAAGCTTTATTCGGAACTAATAAAAGAATATCTAAAGAAAGAGGCGAATGGAAAGAAGTAATTATTAAGCAAAAAAACTACAAAACTATTATTACATTTCATCCAGCATATCTTTTAAGAAAACCTGATCAAAAAAAATTTTCATGGAAAGATCTAAAAATTATTCGTAAAGAAATAAATAAACAAAATATAGAAATTTAAATTGTATGAAAAAAACCATAGCTGGCGTAGATGAAGTTGGCAGAGGGAGTCTAATTGGACCTGTTTATGCTGCTGCAGTTATACTTAAAAAAAAATTAGATAAGAAAAAGCTAAAAGACTCAAAAAAACTATCAAAAAAAAATCGTGAAATATTAGAAAAATATATAAAAAAAAATTCATATTGGTCTCTTGGTTACGCTTCATTGAAAGAAATAGAAAAAATGAATATTTTAAATGCAAGTCTACTTGCAATGAAAAGAGCAATAATAAAATTAAAAAAAAAACCTGAACAAATATTGATAGATGGAAATAAAATTCCAAAAATAAAAAATTATAATTTAAAATACGTGATCAAAGGAGATGAAAAAATACCCGAGATATCTGCTGCATCAATAATCGCTAAGGTCGCTAGAGATAGGCTTATTACAAAAATGTCAAAAAAATTTACTAAATATGATTGGGATAAAAATGCGGGCTATGGAACTAAACTACATTTAATAGCAATTAAGAAATTTGGTGCGACTAAGCATCATAGAAAAACTTTTAGTCCTATACACAATATATTGAGTCCTAGTTAAATCGTACAACTAATCGAGTCCATTTTTTTCAATCTCTGGTTGACGTGGAATCTGCCCTGGAGTCTAATTGTTTTTTTAAAAATGGTTACTAAAAATTTACATAACAAAATCATCAACGGAGACAGTCTTAAAGAATTAAAAAAAATTCCTGACGAAACATTTGATATAATTTTTGCAGATCCACCCTACAATTTACAATTCCAAAATAAGATC
>CACDCI010000047.1 GCA_902551215.1 uncultured Pelagibacteraceae bacterium
ATGTTAATTCCTTTAACTTTAGCTCTATTGTTTGGTCTATCTATTTCTATTACTTCACCATCTTTATTTTTATCCTTGCCTACCAAAATCTTCACTTTAAGTCCCTTTTTAATCATTGTTATATTACCTCAGGTGCTAACGAAATTATTTTCATTTGACCTCTATTTCTTAGTTCTCTTGTTACGGGTCCAAATATTCTTGTTCCAACTGGCTCGCCTTTATCATCAATTAGTACTGCTGCATTATTGTCAAATCGTACTTTAGATCCATCATTTCTGTGTATCCCTTTTTTTACTCTCACAACTACAGCCTTATATACTGATCCTTTTTTAACTTTTCCTTTAGGTATAGCTTCCTTTACTGCAATTACTATTGTGTCACCGATACTTGCATATCTTCTTTTAGATCCACCAAGAACCTTTATACACTCAATTTTTTTTGCTCCAGTATTATCTGCAACTAGCAATTCAGTTTGAACTTGTATCATTAGTTTTTTTCCATAACTTGAAATTTTTTATTTTTTGAAAATGGTTTAGATTCAATAATAGAAACTCTATCACCATTTTTAAATTTATTGTTTTCATCGTGCGCATTATATTTTTTTTTTACTTTAAGAACTTTTTTAAGTACTGGGTGTCGATATTTTCTTTCAACTAAAACAGTTACAGTTTTATTTGGTTTATCGCTCACTATAATTCCTGTTAAAATTTTTTTAGGCACTTAATTTTCCTTTTAATAATGTTTTTAATCTTGCAATTGTTTTTTTAGTTTCGTTAATTTTTGATGGATTTGTGATTTGAGAGTTAACTTTTTGAAATCTAAAATTAAATAAATCCTTCTTTAGTTTATCAATGTTTTTCAAAGCTTGATCCTTTGTTAATTTTTTTATTTCCTTTTTTTTCATACTATCCAACTCTTTTTATAAATTTTGTCTTAATGGGTAGTTTTGCTGAGGCTTTGTATAATGCTTCTTTAGCAATTTCTTCAGTTACGCCATCAATTTCAAATAAAATTCTTCCTGGTTTTACTCTACATACCCAAAATTCAGGTGAACCTTTTCCTTTACCCATTCTAACTTCAACAGGTTTTTTTGAAACAGGGATATTTGGAAATACCCTGGTCCATACTCTACCTTGTCTTTTCATGTGACGTGTTAATGCAACTCTAGCTGCTTCTATTTGTTTTGATATAACTCTATCTGGTTGAATTGCTTTTAAACCATAAGCTCCATAATTCATGAAGTTACATCGAGAAGCCTTGCCATGAATTCTTCCTTTATGTGCTTTTCTGTATTTTGTTCTAGTTGGTTGTAACATATTTATTTTTTATTAGTTTCTTGACTAAACTCCTTTGTAAAAATTTCACCTTTATAAATCCATACTTTGATTCCAATAATTCCATAAGTTGTTAAAGCTTCAGCTTCTGCATAATCTATGTCTGCTCTTAAAGTATGAGATGGAATGCTACCATCTCTAAGCCATTCAGTTCTTGCTATTTCATTTCCACCCAATCTTCCACTAATCGAAACTTTTATACCTTTAGCTCCAAGTCTAAGAGCTGATTGCATGGCTCTTTTCATTGCTCTTCTATATGAAATTCTTTTAACTAATTGTTGAGCTATATTTTCAGCAACAAGGAAACTATTAGTTTCAGGTTTTTTGACTTCTTTAATATTTAATGCAACTTCATTAACAGTTAATTTAGATAGTTTATTTTTAATTTTTTCTATATCGCTTCCCTTTTTACCTATAACAAATCCAGGCCTTGAAGTATAAATAGTTACAAAGCATTTTTTTGCTGTTCTTTCTATCATAACTTTAGAAACACCAGAATTAATTACATTTTTTTTTATATATTCTCTAATTTTAAAATCTTCTATTAGATAATTACCAAAATCTTTTTTTTTAGCATACCAAACAGAATCCCATCCTCTGTTTATGCCTAATCTTAAACCTACTGGATTAACTTTTTGTCCCATGACTCTCCATTTTTTTTTGTTCTGATAAAATTATTGTTACATTTGAATAAGGTTTTAATATAGGTGCCGCACGACCTTTTGCTCTGGCTCTAAATCTTTTCATAACGATTTGTTTTCCACAATAGGCCTCTTTAACAATCAATTTATCAATATTATATTGAAAGTTATTCTCTGCATTTGCTATAGCTGATGAAATTGTCTTTTTGATATCTTTTGCAATTCTTTTTGCTGAAAAATCAAGATCTCTTAGAGCGATATCAACTTTTTTTCCAACTAAATGTTTTAAAATTGGCTTTAGTTTTCTAGTGCTTGATCTCACATTTTTATTTATAGATTTAACTAATTTATCTTTATTTTCATTAATTATTTTTTTCTTACCCATAATTATTTAGAATCCTTTTTTTCTCCTTCGGCACTTTCGACTTTAGCCGCTTTTTTATCAGCTGGAGTATGTCCAGCAAAAGTTCTTGTTGGTGCAAACTCTCCGAGTTTATGACCCACCATGTCTTCAGAGATTGTAAGTGGAATAAATTTTCTACCGTTATAAATTAAAAAACTTAAACCAACAAATTCTGGTATAATTGTTGACTTTCTTGACCAAGTTTTAATTGGTTTTTTATTTGGTTGATTTTGTTGTTTTTCAACTTTTTTAATTAAGCTTTCTTCAACAAATGGTCCTTTCCAAACTGCTCTAGACATAATTAATTACCTTTTTTCTTTTTTCTTCTTCGAATTATATATTTATCTGTTCTTTTGTTGTCTCTTGTTTTTAAACCCTTGGCAGACTGCCCTGTTCTTGATACTGGATGTCTACCACCTGCCGATTTACCTTCTCCACCTCCATGTGGGTGATCTACAGGGTTCATTACAACTCCTCGAGTATGTGGTCTTCTACCTAACCATCTTGACCTACCTGCTTTACCAATTTTAATATTTTTTTGATCTGGGTTAGATAACACTCCTATTGTAGCTAACGATCTAGAATCAATTTTACGTACTTCGCCTGATGGCATTTTTATTAAAGAATAATTTCCATCAATTCCTGAAATTGAAACAGAAGAACCCGCTGATCTTGCAACTTTACCACCAGATCCAGGTTGTAATTCAACATTATGTATGTCTATACCAACTGGTATATGTTTTAATGGCATGCAGTTTCCTGTTTTAATTTCTTTGTTAGAACCATTTACTATTTTGTCACCAACTTTAATTTTTTGTGGTGCTAAGTAATATGAATTCATGCCATCTTCAAATTTTACTAACATTATGTAACAACTTCTATTAGGATCATATTCAAGTCTTTCAACAACAGCTTCCATATCAAATTTTTTTCTATAAAAATCTACTTGTCGGTACATTTTTTTATGACCACCAGCTCTATTTCTTGAAGTTATGTGCCCAATATTATTTCTGCCTTTTGAAGCATTTTTTTTAAAAACAAGTGATTTAAAAGGTTTACCTTTCCACAGCTCATTTTTTTCAACAAGAATCGTTCCTCTAGTAGATTTTGTATATGGTTTAAATGTTTTTAAAGTCATAAATTAAATTCCCGTTGTTAGGTCAATATTTTGACCTTTTTTAAGTGTAATGATTGCTTTTTTATAACCAGATACTTTAACTTTTTTTCCTCTTACTATTTTTTTTCTCGGTTGTTTATTAATAATGTTAATTTTCGTTACATTTACTTTAAAAATTTTTTCAATATTTTTTTTTAAAATTATTTTATTTGTCTTGTTAGGTACTTTAAAAGTAATTTTATTTTGCTCTGATATATTTGTTGATTTTTCTGTAACTAAGGGTGATAAAATTTTATCGTATATATGAATTTTTTCCATTTTATGAATATCTCTTTTCTAATTCCTTTACAGAGCTTTCTGTAAAAACTATTTTTTTAAATTTAACTATATCAAAAGCATTAAAATGATTTATATCAGTAAGTTTTATATTTGGTATGTTTCTAGATGATTTATAAATTTTATCTTTTGAGGTTTTGTCTAAAATAATTAATGAATTATCAATTTTAAATTTAACTAACAATTTATTCATCTCTTTGGTTTTTTTAATTTCATTTTTAAAA
>CACDCI010000048.1 GCA_902551215.1 uncultured Pelagibacteraceae bacterium
GACAAATTTGAATTGATAGTTTTAACTTTAATTTTATCTATAATCAGTTTTTATTTAATTGAAAAACCAGCAAGAAACAAAAGCAAATCTTTTAAATTTTTAATTTCTTTTATAATTGCAGCGATTTTAATAATTACAACATTCTCTTTGTTTGTAATAAAAACAAATGGTGTTCAAAAAAGAATTCCAGAAATAATTAAAAAAAATATTAAAGTTCAAATAGAATGGAATGTTTTAAAAGATGAGAAAGGAAATTTATGTTATGACAGAATACGAGGATGCATATTTAATAAAAAACATAATAATAACATAGTTTTGGTGGGTGATAGTCATGCAGGAAGTATAAGTAATGAATTAAAAAAGAAAGCAATTGAAAACAATTACGGTTTTGTAACTTCACTAAAAAAAGGATGTAATTTTATATTAAATTTAAATCGTGTTAAAAAAAATAAACTCAGAAGTGAAATTAAGTGTGATGAAAAAATGCAAAATCAAAGATTGGAATTTATAAATGAATTTGATTCTTCAATAGTAGTTTTGCTCGGTAGATTACCTTTAGTTTTAGAAGAAGATAGATTTAATAATTTAGAAGGTGCATATGAAGGAGAAATGTTTGATTTTCTCCAAAACAAAGATAATTCTTTAAATACAAAAAAAGAGAGACAATCAGCAATTTTTGATAATTATCGTTTTACTATTCAAAAATTAATTGAGAATGGTCATAAAATTATTTTAGTTTATCCAATACCTGAAGTAGGATGGCATGTCCCATATAAATTATTTAATTCAATGTCAAAGAATAATTTAAGTAATATAAAATCTCATTTTGAACTAAAAAATTTTATAACCACATCTTATCAAGTTTACAAAGATAGAACAGATTCTAGCTTCAAATTGCTAGATTCTATAAAAAGTGAGAATGTTTATAGAGTTTACCCTCATAAATTATTTTGTAATACTTTAATAAAAGAGAGGTGTATTACGCATGATGACAAGAATATTTTTTATGCAGATGACGATCATCCTTCACTTAAAGGTTCCGAAATGATCAATAATTTAATTTTTAAAGAAATTAAAAAAATAAATTAGTAAAATTTTTTCGTATTCTTAATATTAACTTTTATATTCTGCTGGCTATATAATTTTTAATTACATCAACATAAGGTTCAAAACATGAAGAGTTAAAAATTAAATGACCATCCATTATTTTCTTATTGTTTTGTCCTTGAGAATCCCACCTGCATACAATTCCTTCAATTTTTATTTCTTTTTTTTCTTCATCAAGTTCTGGAAGTTTAATAAATTCAATACCTTTAATATTTTGTAAAAAACTAATTGTTTCTGGTGTTTCAAATCTATCAGCATAACCTGAAAGGACTAGAGCATTAATTTTTTTTGTTGATTTTAATTGGTAAGTAAACCATTTAAATTCTTTGGCTTGTACGCTTCCTTCTTTTTGATTTATTTTAAGATCACAGCACGCAGGATTTATTGCAACCGATGAATTAATTAACTCACTATTAAAAGCAGCTATTCTTAAAGCATTCCAGCCTCCCCAAGATGCTCCAGTTGTAAATATATTTTTCGGTTTTATTCCTTCTTTAATAAATTTCTTTAATAAATTTACAGTTGCTTGTTTTCTATTAAAATAGACAACATTTTTACATAATGCTTTGTCTTCAGAAAACTTATGTAAATCTATAAATTCATCTTTATTGCAAAGCTTTCCTCCTACCCGAGTATGTTCGCAATTCATAAAAACTTTAATTTCTTTACCATTAATTTTTTGACCTGATAGTTTCGATATTTGTCGAACATTGCTTGGCCAATTACACCATTTTTGTTTTACTGCAACTAATCCATGGTTATAAATAACCAAAATAGTATTTTCTGCATTAGTTATTTTATAATCTTCTATATATTTAATTTTTCCATCATCATTAAATATAAAGCCGCTTTTGTTAAAAGGTTTAATTTCTGATGCAAAATTTGTGCTACAGTACAACAAGCACAAAATTAAAGTTCCTAAAATTTTTTGCATTTATAATATGTCTTCAAGATCTTCATTTTCATCTTTACTAGCATCAGCAATATTTTGTTTTTTAATTTTTTTATAATGAAAAAAACTTATTGGAATTAAAATCAAATAAACTAACCCGCTTAATGCAAGAATCTTAAATGTATAGAACAATAGCAAACCAAAAAATAAAACTATACCAAACAACAAAAATATTGTCATTGTACGAGGTATAATAATTTTTTTTAATGAATAAGTTGGAAGTTTACTAATTAACAAAAATGAAGTTATTATAAAAAAAGTTGGAACGATAATATTATAATTAACATTAAATATATTTAGTCCACTTAAACTAAACATTAGTGGCATTAATACCAAAATTCCACCCGCAGGAGATGGCACTCCTTCAAAAAAATTATCTCTCCAAGAAGGTTCCATATTTGAATTTATGTTAAATCTTGCTAACCTTAATGCAACACAAACAACATAAATTAAACATAACAACCATCCAAATTTTCCTAAATTATTTAAATTCCAAAAATACATTATAAAGGCTGGCGCAACACCAAAACTTATTACGTCTGTCAAAGAATCTAGTTCTTTTCCAACTTTTGATGTTCCTTTTATCAATCTTGCCACTCTTCCGTCCAAAGCATCAAACAATGCAGCGAAAATAATTGCAATTACAGAAAGTTCAAACTTTGAATCCAGAGCAAATTTAATTGAACTGAGTCCAATGCAAACCCCAATTAAAGTAAGTGCATTTGGCAAAATCATTCTTGCTTTTTTATCAGATACAATTTTAAAATTATTTTTCGGTTGTTCCATAATTTATATTTTAGCTAATAGTGTTTCGCCTGCTACAGTTTTTTGATTTATTTTAACCAGAGAAGTATAGTTCTCAAAATACACATCTACTCTACTTCCAAATCTGATCATGCCAATTCTATCACCTTGTTTTAAATCTTGATCTTTTGATGTTTCGCAAACTATTCTTCTGGCTATTAAACCCGCAATCTGTACCACAATAATATCTTGTCCTTTGTTATTGGTTATCTTGTAATAATTGCGTTCATTATCTTCGCTTGCTTTGTCTAGTGATGCGTTTAAAAATTTTCCAGGTTTATATATTATATCAGAAATTTTTCCATCACATGGAATTCTATTTACATGGCAATCAAATACATTCATAAATATACTGACTTTAGTAAATTTTTTACTTTCTAAATTTAATTCTTTTGGTCCGTTCGTTTCTTGAATTTGAACTACCGATCCATCTGCTGGGCTAACTAAGTAATTATCATCATTAATTGATACTCTTTCTGGATCTCTAAAAAAATAGTATACCCATATTGTTAAAACCAAACTTACCAATCCTAAAAAGCCACTAAAAAAATATAAAAAAATTGTTATTAAGATAGCAATGGCTAAAAATTTGTATCCCTCTGTATGAATTTTTGGAAAAATGATATCAGTCATAATGTTAATTTGGTAATTTTAATGTAATATGTATATAAGATAATCAAATTCAACTATTAAGATACATCTAAATTATGAGTAAAATTAAGGTAAAAAATCCAATTGTCGAGCTTGATGGTGATGAAATGACAAGAGTTATATGGAAATTTATTAAAGATAAATTAATTTTGCCATACATCGATTTAGGAATTGAATATTATGATCTTGGAATAAAGAGTCGAGATAACTCAAATGAC
>CACDCI010000049.1 GCA_902551215.1 uncultured Pelagibacteraceae bacterium
CTTGATAAGCTTTTGGAGAAACACAAGCCATGATAATACCGAGCCATTTTTTATTTTTATGATTTTTAACTATGTCTTCAATTTTTTCCCCAGAAGGAAGTTTGCCATTATCTCTTAGATGAACGCCAACTAAAACTGGTAAATTAAACGATTCAATTGTTTTGAGTGCAATTTTACACTCTAGCCCACTGCTCATCACATCTAGATAATAAAAATCAATTCCATTTCTAAGAACTTTAGCTTGGTCGTAAAAATTTTTTTCAATTAAATCTAAGTCTACTCCTAAATCGGCAGTATATGTTTGTTTTTGATTAGGCAAACCTCCTGCAATTAAAATATTCTTTTTTGATATATCCCTCGCTTTTTGTGCCAGTTCAACAGCTTTAATGTTTATTTTTTCAAAATATTTTTCACAATCATTCTGTATCAACCTATTTCTTCTAGCAGTAAACGTTGAGGTAACTATCACTTCTGCTCCAGCATTTATAAAATCTAAATGAGTATCAATAACCATTTGGTGGCAACTTTCATCAATTAAAGCATGCGCAGACCATAAAGTTCCCTTTGGTTTTAATCCTTTATAAAGAAGTTCTTGGCCCATACCGCCATCTAGAATTCTTGTTTTTTTAAAAAAATTTTTATCCACAAATATTATATAAATAATTTATAACCCATTCTAAGTGCTACAAACAATACTAATCCTGATGTCACTAAAGCAAGTATTCTTGTTGGGAATATTTTTAAATTTAAAAAATTTCCAATTTGACCACCAATAATTACAGCTAAAAATAAGTACCAGTAATTCGAGAGATCATTAAAAACTGCATTTTTTGTTAATTGACCAGTTACTCCAGAAATAGAATTAATAAGAATAAATAAAGAAGCAGCAGTAACAATATGTTTAGGTTTTGCTGCTTTAATTAAAAAAAGAATTGGACTTAAGAATATTCCACCTCCTATTCCAACAACTCCTGAAACAAAACCTAATACTCCTCCAATTGGAATAGAAATAAAAATTGGAATATTTTTATAAGTCTTATCTTCATCATCATATGATTTAAAGTTTATTAGCAGCATTATTCCAGCAAAACCTAAAACCAAAAATAAAAAAAATTCGAATAAATTTTTTTCTATGTGCAAAGATCCACCAATAAATGCCAAAGGTATTGATCCTATTAAATAAGGCAAGAGTAACTTCAAATTTAAATTTCCAGCTTTTATATAATTAAAACTATTTCCTGAAACTACAAATATGTTGCATACCAAAGCTATTACAGGAAAAATATAATATGGAATTTCCCATATTAACAATAAAGCAAGATAAGTAGATCCACCACCAAAACCAACACTGGCGTATAATAATGCAGTTACAAAAAATAAAATTGATAATATAATCATATAAAAATTTATGAAAGTTAATATAGCACTTCTAACTGTAACTGACACAAGAACTTTAGATACAGATAAATCAGGAGCAATACTTGTTGAAAAAATTAAAAAAGCTAATCACAATTTAGTTGATAGAAAAATTTGTAAAGATAACAAGAATGAAATTATTAAAATTCTTAATCAATGGATTGAAAAAAAAGAAATTGATGTAATCATAACTACAGGAGGAACTGGATTAACTGGAAGAGATATTACTCCTGAAGCTCTTAATGAAATTGCGGATAAACACATTCCAGGTTTTGGAGAAGTATTTAGATATTTAAGTTTAGAAACAGTGGGAACTTCTTCTATACAATCGAGAGCTTGCGCTGTTCTTTCTAAAGGAAAATATATATTTGCTTTACCTGGTTCTTCCGGAGGTGTAACTGACGCTTGGGATAAAATTTTAATTCATCAGCTGGATGTAAATCATAAACCTTGTAATTTTGTAGAATTATTTCCTAGGCTTAAAGAAAAGTAGTTATTTTTGATATTTTTCTTTCCATTCACTATAAGGGATTCCATAAACGTGCTCTCGTGCCTCTGGGTCAGAAATGTTAATACCCTTTTTTTCTGCTTCTTCCCTGTACCATTTCGATAAACAATTTCTACAAAACCCAGCTAAGTTCATTAAATCAATATTTTGAACATCTTTTCTTTCTCTTAAGTGACTGACTAATCTTTCAAAAGCTGCAGATTGTAATTCTTTTTTTATGTTATCATCCATATAAATTAATATATATATTTAAGTATTTATGAAACTTTCTGGATCATATCAAATTAATTTAGAAAAACAAAAAGTTTGGGAAGCTTTAAATAATCCTGAAATATTAAAAAAATCTATTCCAGGCTGTGAAGAATTTGTAAAAAAATCTGAAACTGAATTTACTGCTACAGCTACAAATAAAATAGGTCCATTTAATGCAACTTTTACAGGAGATATTGAGCTTAAAGATTTAGACCCCCCAAACAGTTATAAGATTATTGGATCAGGAAATTCTCCCGTAGGATTTGCAAATGGTGAAGCTTCAGTAATTTTAGAAGATTTTGAAGGTGGTACGAAACTTAATTATAATGTTGAAGCAAATGTAGGAGGAAAAATTGCACAAGTAGGATCACGTTTGATTGATATGACAGCAAAAAAAATGGCTGATATTTTTTTTGGAAAATTTGTTGAATTAATTTCAACAAAAACTACAACTGAAAAAATTAAAAAAGTAGATGAAAATAAAATTCAAGTTCAAAAAAAACCAATAAATAAAATATTTATTATTTTACCTGCATTAATAATCATTGGAATTATATTATATTACTTAAACTAATCGCGTGTAGATAGAATTTATGGATTTTTTATAGTTGTATCTAATATTCTATTATGTTTAAATAAATCAAAAGCATTAAGGGAGGGTAAGCTTAATGAGAAAAGTTTCTTTAGAGGTTAACGGGAAGAAAGTATCAAAAGAAATTCCCAACCATACTACATTATCTATATTTTTAAGAGATATATTGAATTTAACAGGAACACATGTTGGATGTGATACTAGCCAGTGTGGCGCATGCGTTGTTCATGTGGATGGTAAGTCAATAAAAAGTTGTACAGCATTAGCAGCAGATCTTGATGGATCGAAAATTACAACAATTGAAGGCCTTACAACAAATGGAAAAATGCACCCAATGCAAGAGGCTTTTAAAAAACTTCATGGTTTACAATGCGGTTTTTGTACACCAGGTATGGTTATGAGTGCTATTGATTTATTAAAAAACAAGAAGAATCCTAGTGACACTGAAATAAGAGATTGGTTAGAAGGAAATATTTGTAGATGTACAGGATATCAAAATATTGTTGCAGCAGTAAAAGAAGCTGCTTCTAAAATGTAGGAGAATAAAAGTTATGGCAAGTTTGGTAGGATCAAGAGTTGAAAGAAAGGAAGATAAAAAACTTTTAACAGGCAGAGGAAAGTATACTGCCGATGTAAGTTTTGTTCACCAAACATATGCTTATTTTGTTCGTTCTCCTCATGCAAGAGCAGAAATAAAAAAAGTAGATATCTCTAAAGCATCTAAGGCACCTGGAGTTGTAGCAGTTCTAACTGGAGCAGACATTGTGAAAGATAAAATTGGTGGATTAATAGCAGGATGGAGAATTAAAAGTGAGGATGGATCAGATATGAAGGTTCCAGCGCACCCTCCATTAGCTAGTGAATCAGTAAATTATGTTGGGGATCATGTTGC
>CACDCI010000050.1 GCA_902551215.1 uncultured Pelagibacteraceae bacterium
CACTAGCGCAGGATTAAAAGTGACACTAAGGAAAAATAAAATGTATGAGTTTATTGATAGGCTTGTAAATATCGCATTGCCAAGAATAAAAGACTTTAGAGGTCTTTCACCAAATGCATTTGATAATTTTGGAAATTATACATTTGGAATTAAAGAACATATAATATTTCCTGAAGTTAATTTTGATAGAGTTGATAAAATAAGAGGTTTAGATATTACAATAGTAATCTCTTCTATAGATAAAAAACACAGTTTTGAATTACTAAGTAAACTAAATTTTCCATTTATTAAAAAAGGAGATAATTAATATGGCGAAAATGAGCTCGATAAATAAAAATAACAAAAGAGTTAAACTTTCTAATAAATTTTACAAAAAAAGAAAAAATCTAAAAAAAATTATCATGAATAAAAATTTGACTTTGGAAGAAAGGTTTAAGGCTCAGCAAAAATTGTCTAAATTACCAAGAAATTCTGCAAAAATAAGAGTAAGAAACAGATGTCAAATAACAGGCAGGCCACATGGAGTTTATAGGAAACTAAAAATATCAAGAATAGCTTTAAGACAACTAGGCCTACAAGGTAAAATACCAGGAATGGTAAAATCAAGTTGGTAGAAAGGAAAATATGAGTTTAACAGATCCGATTGGAGATATGATAGCAAGAATAAAAAACGCTCAAATGCGTAATCACAAAAAAGTTGATTTGCCATCATCAAATTTTAAAATGAAAATTGCTGAAATTTTAAAAAGTGAAGGATTTATTATAGATTTTAAAGTCAATTTAGAAAATAATAAATCAATATTATCAATTAACTTGAAATATCATTCAGGAAATCCTGTAATTGGAACAATTGAAAGAATTTCAAAACCAGGTCGAAGAATTTTTTCAAGAGCTGAAAGTTTGCCCAAAATTAATAATGGATTAGGAATTGCCATCATATCTACTCCAAAGGGAGTAATGACAGATGTAGATGCAAGAAAACAAAAAGTTGGTGGCGAAATAATTTGTAAGGTATTTTAATGTCTAAAATTGGAAAAACAAATATATCCATTCCAGAAAAAGTTAAAGTTGCTTTAACTGGCAATGTACTTAATGTAGAAGGCCCACTTGGAAAAAAATCTTTAAATATAGATTTAGATATATTTGATTTAAATATAAATGAAGGTAAAGAAATCACAATTAAACCAAAAAAAATTAATAAAGATACAAAAAGACTGTGGGGGATGAATAGAAGTCTTGTAAATGGTGCAATTATTGGAACTAATGTAGGTTATGAAAAAGCACTAGAACTTGTAGGAGTTGGATTTAGAGCTGCACTTAAAGGCAAGCAGTTAAATTTACAATTGGGTTTTAGTCACGATATTAACGTTGATATTCCAGAAGGAATTAAAATGTCAGTAGAAAAACAAACTACAATTAAAATTACTGGATTTGATAAACAGCAAGTTGGGATGATTGTCTCACAAATAAAATCACTAAGACCACCAGAACCCTTTAAAGGAAAAGGTATAAGAGAAAAAGATCAATACATAATAAGAAAAGAAGGAAAGAAAAAATAATGAAACTAAACACTTCAGATAGAAAAAAATTTAGAGTAAGAAAAAAATTAAAACAATCTGCAAAATCCAATAGATTTAGATTAAGTGTCTTTCGCTCAACAAAAAATATTTCTGCACAAATTATAGATGATATTAATAATGTAACTTTATTATCCGTTTCTTCAATTGCAAAAGATATTAAAAATATGAATAAAAAAAATAAAACAGAATTATCAAAAATTGTTGCTGAAAAACTTGCTAAAGCAGCACAAGAAAAAAAAATTACTAAAATTTATTTTGATCGTGGTATCTATAAATACCATGGAAGAGTTAAAGTTTTAGCAGAAACCTTAAGAAAAAATGGATTGGAACTATAAATGATAGAAAATAAAAAAGATGATATTTTAGAAAAACTTGTACATATTAACAGAATAACAAAGGTTGTTAAAGGGGGGCGAAGATTTGGTTTCTCTGCATTAGTAGTGGTTGGCAATCAAAATGGAAAAATTGGAATTGCTCATGCTAAAGCGAAGCAAGTTCCTGATGCAATTAAAAAAGCAAATGAAATGGCAAGAAGAAAATTACAACAAGTACCATTAAAAGAAGGCAGAACAATACACCATGATGTTATGGGAAAAGATGGTGCTGGAAAAATTAAATTAAGATCAGCTCCAAAAGGTACAGGAATAATTGCTGGTGGCCCTGTAAGAGCAGTTTGTGAAGTATTAGGTGTTAAAGATATTGTTGCTAAATCTGTCGGTACAGCAAATCCACATAATGTTATAAGAGCTACAATGAAAGCTTTATCTAAACAAAACTCACCTAAACAAATATCTATAATAAGAAATAAAAAAATTTCTGAAATTATTGAAAAAAGAGGATAATGATTACACTTAATTCTACAGGTAAAGTAATTAATAAAAAATTAAGAGTTGGGAGAGGCATAGGGTCAGGAAAAGGCAAGACTTCAGGAAGAGGCGTAAAAGGACAAAAATCTAGATCTGGTGTAGCTATTAAAAGTTTTGAAGGTGGTCAAATGCCTTTATATAGAAGACTACCCAAAAGAGGCTTTAATGCACTTAATAAAAAAAAAATTGCAAAAATTAATCTTGAAAAAATTCAAAATTACATTGAAAAGAAAACTATAAAATCTAGTGATACAATTAATGCTAAACTCTTAAAGAATTTAAAAATCATTAATAAAAATTCTAAAATACTTAAAATTTTAGGAAACGGAGAAATTAAAGTCAAAGTCAATATTGAAGCTGATTTAATTTCAAAATCAGCAAAAAATAAATTGGAAAAAATTGGTGGGTCAATACTAATTAAAAAAAATAATGACTAAATATGAGTGTTACACCACAATCTAACGATCTAAAAAATAGAATATTATTTACAGTATTCATTCTAGCTGTGTATAGACTGGGAACTTTTGTTCCATTGCCAGGAATTGATCCTGAACAATTACAAATCCTTATGGAAGGCAATCAAAAAGGATTGCTTGGAATGTTTAATGTTTTTGCGGGAGGAGCAGTCAGTCGTATGGCTATTTTTGCTTTAGGAATTATGCCATATATTTCTTCAGCGATTATTGTTCAATTGTTAACTGGTGTATCTGATTATTTTAAAAACTTAAAAAGCCAAGGCGAAACAGGCAGAAAAAAAATTTCTCAAATTACAAGATATGGAACAGTATTATTGGCAACAGTACAAGGATATGGCCTTTCCGTTGGTTTAGAGTCATCAGCAAATTTAGTTATTAATCCAGGTTTATTTTTTAAAATAACTACAGTAACAACTATAGTTGCTGGTACTATTTTTTTAATGTGGTTAGGTGAACAGATAACTCAAAGGGGAATTGGAAATGGAATTTCTCTAATTATTTTTTCTGGTATAGTTGCTGAAATCCCAAGAGCTTTGGTTACAACATTTGAACTTGGTAGAACAGGCGCAATTTCGACATTCATGATTGTAGCAATCTTTGTGTTATTGGTTGTAACTATTATGTTTATTGTTTTTATGGAAAGGGCTTTAAGAAAAATACTTATAAACTATCCTAAAAGACAAATGGGAAACAAAATTTATGGCGGAGACTCTTCTCATTTACCATTAAAAATTAAT
>CACDCI010000051.1 GCA_902551215.1 uncultured Pelagibacteraceae bacterium
TCAAAATAGATACCAATGGTTTTGAATTACCAATTATTAAAGGATTAATTAAAACAATAAAAAAAGATTTGCCTGTGATGATAGTAGAAGTAAATAAAGACCAAAAAAAAATAAGCCAAATTCTTAAAAAATATTCCTATGAAGGATATTTTTATTCAATTAGTCAAAAAAAATTTACAAAGAAAGCATCAACTCATTCATTAAATAAATATTTTTTACAAAAAAAACATTTAAATTTAGAGCTAATAATCTGATAACATATTTAATTCTAACTAGGATTTAGAGAGTGAAGAGAGAAACTAAAATTTGTGAAAAAACTTTTAGGATATCTGTAATTAATATCAGATAATAAGGCTTATAAGATTAGAAAATAAGGTGTAATTGATAAGCATAAACTATAGCAAGACTATAGCATATGAAGATAGTATTATAGGATTGCAAAAATAAATTATGAGCACACTATTAATAACAATAGTACCATCAATTTTAATATTACTATATTTTTTTCTATCAGATAAATTTAAAGAACCTAAAATCACAATAGCATTAGTTTTTTTTCTTGGTATATTAATATGTTTACCAGCAGGAATAATTAATACTTTTGTAGATAATAATTTCAAAGATCATCTATCTGATAGAGTAATAGTAAGTTTTGCTGGACCAGCTTGGTGTGAAGAATTCCTTAAATTTATCATTTTATATTTCATTGTTCTTAGAAGGAATGAATTTAACGAACCTATGGATGGAATAGTTTATGGTGTTACAGTTTCATTAGGGTTTGCAACATATGAAAATTATGGTTATGTTTTTCATTGGGCAGAAGTGTGGGAAATAGATCCCATGCAAATGGCTATTTGGAGGTCTTATTCTGCTGTACCACTTCACGGTTTAGCCGGATGTATAATGGGTTTTTATTTTGGCAAATATGCTTTTACAGCAGAAAAAAAATATTTAATTTTATCTCTGTTAATGCCTTTTCTGGTTCATGGTTTTTACAACTTTTTAACTTATCCATATCACTTTATAATTATAGGGATTGGCTTTATATATGCTTTAGTATTGCATGGTGATTTGAAAAATCTTCAAAAAGAAAAAAAAAAAGAAAAAGAAATGAAAAGAATATGAGTAAAATTAGAAAATTTTTTATTTTTTTTATTTGTTCCTTTTTTTTTTTATCTAATAATGCACTTTCTGTACCAAGATGTGAGGAGCTTTGGAACACAATTTATAACGATAAAATAAGAAAAGATGTCAACATTCATACAGTTGAAAAGAAAAAAACTATTGGTATCAGATTATTAAAAACTTGGAGTACCTACGATATTGAAAATAATCCTGTTTGGGGATCTTGGGAACTTAAACAGAATAATGATGGATATTTTGTTGTTGGTAAAATTACCAAAGGAGAACTTTCCGAAGAAATCAAAGTTAATGACATTGTTTTAAGTATAAACGATATCGATTTAAGAGAGGTTGCCAAGGATGAGGATAAAAAAAAAATATTAGAAAAAGATCTTTCAGATTTATTTGAGACAGATGAATTAATTAAATTTAAATTAATGAGAAAAAATATAAAAACAAATGAAATGGAAACATTTATTGTTGACAGAACTTATAAAAATGCAGAAAAACCAAATATTAAGAATTCTCTTGAAACTTTTGATGAACCGTCCATGGATTTTTTTGTTAAGTCGATAGATGTAAATGAAAAAGAAGGTAATTTTGATGCATCTATAGAAACTAGTTTTTTACAAGAAATTGATGAAAGATTTTTCCTCACAAAATCTATTTGGGATCTTTTGGTTTATGATAAAGAATATAAAGGAGAAAAGTTAAGAATGTTTTGGTATGAGAGATGTGGTTATCCTGATGAAAAGTGGCAAAAACTTAATACAGAAGATCCAAATTACGGCATGGTTTTTGATAATCTAATCAAAGAAGAGAGAAATAACAGAACTTCCGAATACCATATTGAACCAGATATTAATAATCATAATTACTATGAAAAAGATATCGGCGATGAGTGGGAAATTTTTGAAAATAAAGCAAAAGTTTTTTATAAATCAACAGGTTTTTATAAAATAAAAAATAATTTTAATTTAAAAACGTTTCCTTTTGATACACAAAAATTATCTATTTATCTTCGTCATGATTTAGACGAGATAGCCGAATATCGTTCTTCGGTATCAAGCTGGACTATGAAAAGAGCTCTAGAATTTAAAAAACAAAATACGATACAAGGGTGGAATATTATTGATGTAGATATGAAATATGAAATTTACGACGACCCAAATGATTTTAAATATAAAGACGGATATAAACTGGAAATTTTAATTGAAAGAAAAAGTGGGTATTATTTATTTAAAATTATATTACCTATGATTTTAATATTATCTATATGCTGGTCAGCAGTATGGATTGATCCAAAAGAAATTGAATCAAGATTAACAATTACAATAGTGTGTTTATTATCGTTAATTGCTTATAATTTTGTCATAGATTCAGAGTTGCCTAAATTAGAATATTTAACAATTATGGATTATATTATTTTACTTTCTTATATTTATGCCACAATACCAAACTTTTTAAGTATTTATAGTTTTCAACTGTATAAAAAAAACAAAAAACTTACAGAAAAATATGAACTTATAGAAAAAAAATTTGGCTTACCAAGTTACATATTTTTTATTTTTTTAATTATAATTGTTAATACAAGTTCAAACCCTGAATACACTTCATCAATGTTTACTTGGGCAATAATGAAATAAATTATTGGATTTTCTAGGATAACTATAGCAAGACTGGAGCATAGAGAGATAATATTATACGATTATTTAATGAAAAAAATTTTGGCTATATTAATAATAAGTCTATTAGGTAAATCTACAAGTGCAATGGCAACAACTTTAGCTGATGAGAGAATTATGGGCAAAAATACAAAGCCTCATATTATTTTTCAATGTCATGATATTAACAGCCCAAAACCATATCTTTTGGGATTTACTCCAGTCTCACATAATAATGAACCATATTATGTTGTAAGTTATTTTAGAATGCAGGATGGAGATTATTTGCCTGATGCTGGTGAAAGTTTAATGTTTGTTTTAGACAATTTTCATGGTGGTAAAAATGTATGGTACAATGTTGTAAAACACGAAAATTATATAGGTCTATATTATAATTACCTAGGAGAAGGTTTAAATTTACATCGAAACCCACAGGAATGGTTAACCCAAGGTTATTTAATGATAAGGCCTATTAAAAACAATCAGATACCTGAAAGTTTGAAACAATCCTTAGATGAAAAAAAAGTTAATGAGATAATATCAAATTTGAAAACTTTAGATGCTAAAATTAAGAAATTAAAAGGAGCATATAATGATGAACCAGTCAATCATCTAACTAATATTCTTATTGAAAATTTAAAACTTTGGAAAAATTTTAACAAAATATATGAAATTTCTCAACTTGGCATCAAAGATCTTGTCGTAGGTGATCATTTTACCAATAAAGAACTTTGTAAAAAAAATTAAATTAATTTATAGGATAAT
>CACDCI010000052.1 GCA_902551215.1 uncultured Pelagibacteraceae bacterium
TAATTTAACTAATTAACAGATTCGGCTTTAACTACATTTATAGATATTTCAGCTTCTATTTCTGAATGTAAATTTATTTTCACTTTAAATGTTCCAAGTGCTTTAATTTCATTCGTTAGTTGAATCAATGAAGGATTTATATCTATTTTTATATTTTCTAAAATTATTTTTGAAATCTCAGTTGGTTTTACAGAACCGTATAACTCATCATTTTCGGTACTTAATTTTTTAACTGAAAATATTTTATTATTAATTTTTTCAAAAATTTGTTTTGCTTCTTTTTTCTTTTCTAAGTCTTTTTTTCCTAGAGCAGATTTAATTTTTTCAACTTCTTTTATATTTTCTTTTGATGCGTAAAGAGCTTTTTTTTTAGAAATTAAATAATTTCTTGCAAAACCTCTTTTAACATCAATAATTTCTCCTATTGATCCAATTTTTCTTAGATTTTCTAACAAAATTACTTTCATTTAAATTAAGGCCAAATTTCTTGCTCTCTTAATTGAAAGAGAAAGTTCTCTTTGTTTTTTTTGACAAACATTAGTAATTCTTGAAGGTAATATTTTTCCATTTTCAGATGTATATTTTTTTAATAATTTTACATTTTTATAGTCAATAGTTGGCGCTCCTTTTACTGAAAGTGGGCAAGATTTTTTAAATTTATATTTACTATTTTGAAATATACTTAGTTTTGAAAAATTACTTTGTCTATTTTTTTTATTTTGAATTCTTTTCTTTTTTAGCATAATTAATTTTTGTTATTTTCTTTTTTTGTTTTTTCTTCTTTTTTTGCAAAATAATTTGTCTCTAGATCAAATTTTTTAACTTTTACAGTCATGTACCTTAAAAGATTTTGATCTAAACTTTCATTTTTTTCTAATTTTTTGATAATATCTTTGCCGCCCTTGATTTTGAAATGTATGTAGTTGGCTTTTTTATTTTTGTTAATTATGTAGGATAAATTTAGCAATCCCCAATTTTCAGTTTGAACTATATTTCCATCATTGCTTTCAACGATTTTTGAATATTTTTCAGTTAATTTCTTAATTTGTGTAGCACCAACATCCTGTTTTATTACAATTGTATGTTCGTATAAATTCATATTTGATTTTTTATAAAAAATCAGGATATACTATTATAATTCTTTAATTACAACACTTAAAAACATAATAAAATTTTAAATATTTAAATGTTTTCGCTAATTTTTCCAGGTCAAGGTTCTCAAACAGTAGGTATGGGTAAAGAACTTCATGCAAAGTTTGATATGGTAAAAAAACTTTTTAATGAAGCAGACAATATATTGGATTTTTCAATATCTGGTTTAATTTTAGAAGGTCCAAAAGAAAAATTAAATTTAACAGAAAATACGCAACCTGCAATTTTTTTAGTTGGATATTCGATATTTCAATTATTAAAAAAAGAATTTAATTTAGATTTAAGCAAAGCTAGTTTTTTTGCTGGACATTCTTTAGGGGAATATACTGCATTAGCTTCAGCTGATGCTTTGAGTTTTTCCGACACATTAAAAATTTTAAAAATTAGAGGAAATGCTATGCAGAGCGCTGTTCCAAAAGGGGAAGGTGGAATGTTAGCTATATTGGGTTCAAATTTAACAAAAATAGAAAAAATTATTCAAGAAAACAAAAACAAATATGAATGCTTTATAGCAAATGATAATTCTGAAGGACAAGTAGTGGCCAGCGGAAAAATTCATGATATAGATAAATTTTCCTTAGATTTAAAATCAAATAATATCAAAAATATAAAACTACCAGTTAGCGCTCCTTTTCATTGTAATTTAATGAAGAAAGCTACAGAAATAATGAGTAAAGAAATTGAAAATTTAAAATTTAAAAATCCGAAAAATGTTTTAATTTCTAATGTTACTGCTAAAGAAATCACAGATGCAGAATCAATAAAAAAATTGTTAATTCAACAAATCGAGAGCAGAGTGCGCTGGAGAGAAAGTGTTTTATTAATGATAGGAAAAGGTACTAATAAATTTATTGAGATAGGGCCAGGTAAAGTTTTGTCTGGATTAATTAAAAGAATTGATAAAAATGTAAAAGTTAGTGCAATAAATACAGAAGAGGATATAAAGTTAATAAATATAAATGATTAGTTTAGAAAATAGAAAAGTAATTGTAACTGGTGCAACAGGAGGAATAGGTAGTTCTGTTGTAGAAAAATTTATTGAAGCGAAATCTACTGTTTTAGCAACTGGGAGAAATACTAGTAAATTAGAAGAATTAAAAAATAAATTTAAAAATTTAAAAACTCTTACCTTTGATACATCTAAACACGAAGATATAGAAAAATTTATTGACAACTCATCCAATGAGTTAGGTGGTAATGTTGATATTTTAATTAATAATGCCGGCATCAACCAGGACAACCTGACTATAAGAATGGATATTGAAGAATGGAAAAAAGTTATTGATATAAATTTGACTTCAACTTTTTTATTATCAAAATTTGCTATAAAAAAAATGCTTAAAAACAAATATGGAAAAATAGTAAACATTACATCAGTAATAGGACATACTGGAAATGTGGGTCAGTCTAATTACGCTGCATCAAAAGCAGCAATTATTTCAATGTCAAAAAGTTTAGCTTTAGAATATGCAAAAAAAAATATCACAGTTAATTGTATATCTCCAGGTTATATAACAACTAACATGACAGACCAAATTAATGAAAAATGGAAGGAAATTATTAAATCAAAAATTCCTATGGATAAGTTTGGTTTGCCAAAAGATGTTGCAAATACAGTAATATTCTTATCATCTGAGTCAGCAAACTATATTACAGGTCAAACTATACATGTTAACGGTGGCATGTATATGGCTTGACAAAACTACTTTTTAATCTATTAACAAAATATAACGAAAAGGAATAATTATGTCACAAGACGTTTCAAGCAGAGTGAAAAAAATTGTTGCTGACCACCTAGGCGTTGATGAAGCTAAAGTAACAGACGAATCAAGTTTTATCGACGATCTTGGCGCTGATAGTTTAGATACAGTTGAATTGGTTATGGCTTTTGAAGAGGAATTTGGTTCAGAAATTTCCGATAGTGAAGCAGAAAAAATTTTAACTGTAGGTGATGCAATTAAATTTATAGAGAGCAAAAGTAATTAGTTAATATTAAATGTCCTCAAATAAAGATGGGATAATGTTAATATTATCTTCACCATCTGGAGCAGGAAAAACAACACTCGTAAAACTACTATCAAAGAATAAAGATTTTCATATTTCTATTTCTCATACAACAAGAAAACCAAGAGTAAATGAAATTCAAGATGAAGATTACTATTTTATTAATAATGATGAATTTAAAGATTTAATAAAAAAAAATGAATTCCTAGAATATGCAGAAGTGTTTAATAATTTTTATGGAACCACAATATCACCTGTAATAAATAATCTTAAAAATGGAAAAAATGTTATTTTTGATATTGATTGGCAAGGCGCAGAACAAATTAAAGCTAAAAAACTAC
>CACDCI010000053.1 GCA_902551215.1 uncultured Pelagibacteraceae bacterium
CTCTTCTTTTTAAAAAATCCACTATAGATACATTATCAATAACAGGTTCTGTATTGGGCATTGTAACCACAGAAGTAACTCCACCAGATAAAGCCGCATTACTTAATGTTCTAAAATTTTCCTTATATTCGTAGCCTGGCTCTCCAACAAAGACACGCATGTCAATTAACCCTGGGAATATATGTTTACCTTGTAGGTCAATTGTTTTTTCTCTTGATGGTATATTATTTTTATTAACTTTTTTTCCTACAGCTTCAATAGTACCATTTTCACTGATGATTAATCCACCAACTTCATTTAGAGAATTGTGTGGATCAATAATATTAGCATTTAAGAAATATTGTTTTTTCATTTTTCACAAAATATTTTCAGGCATGCCATTCTTACAGCGACACCTAGTTCAACCTGTTCTTTGATTACACTTCTATTTATGTCATCAGCTAAATTTGTATCTATTTCAATACCTCTGTTCATAGGACCTGGATGCATAATTAATGCATCATCTTTAGCACAACTTAATTTGTCTTGAGTTAAACCATAATATTCATAATATTCTCTATTTGATGATAAAAATGAACTAGTCATTCTTTCATTTTGTAATCTTAACATCATGACAATATCACAATCTTTTAGTCCTTTTTTCATATCAGAAAATTTATTAACACCAAATTTTTCAATATCTTCTGGCATTAAGTTTGTTGGTGAAACTATATTTACTTCAGCACCAAGCATAGTTAGTAAATAAATATTTGATCTAGCTACTCTTGAATGCAGGATGTCACCACATATAGCAATTTTTAAACCTTGAATTTTTTCTTTTTTTTCAATTATTGTTAATGCATCCAATAATGCTTGAGTAGGATGTTCGCGTCTTCCATCACCAGCATTAATTACAGAACAATTAACTTTTTGGGATAATAAGTTGCAAGCTCCTGAGTCTTGATGTCTAATAACAATTAAATCTGGATGCATTGCATTCAATGTCATTGCAGTATCAATTAGAGTTTCTCCTTTTTTAATTGCTGAATTTATTATGTTCATTGACATAACATCAGCACCTAATCTTTTTCCAGCCAACTCAAAGGAACTTTGTGTTCTTGTAGAAGGTTCAAAAAATAAATTGATTTGTGTTTTTCCTCTAAGAGTTTCTAATTTTTTATTTTTACTTTTATTTAAATTAATAAATTGTTTGGCTTGGTTTAGTATTAAATTAACATCAGATATTGATAAATCTTGAATACCTAGGAGGTGTTTTTTTGAAATTTTAATAGCTTTATCCAATTTAATTGCCATTAAAACTAACTCTATAACTATTAAGAGTAATTATTGCAAGTATTAATTGTTTAAGTAATCAATTGCACCTTGAAGTATAAAAGCAGCAGCATTTTGGTCAATTTTTTTTATTTTTTTAGAAATATTTACATCAAGTTGGCTAGATAAATTAAAAGCTCCAACTGTTGATAGTCTTTCATCCCATAGACAAACCGGTAAATCAATCGATTTAGATATATTTATTGAAATATCTTTAACTGATTGAGCAGATGATCCTACAGAACCATCCATATTTATTGGATTCCCTATCACTATTCCTTTAACATCATTTTCTTTAATAATTTCTTTTAATTCATCAATAAGATTGTTTGTGTTAATTCTGTCAATTGTTTTATAAGGAGTAGCTATAGACTGTCTTTCATCACATATTGATACACCAATTCTTTTAGAACCCAAGTCTAATCCAATTAATCTTGTTTTAGAGGTTTGTTTTTTTTTAAAATCTTCAATTGTGATCATATTGTATATTTTATACTTAAGTGGTACTTTGCAATAATTTAAATACCATATGACAATTGATCTTAAAACAGTAAAAAAGATTTCAAAATTAGCAAGAATTTCTGTTGATAATGAAAAAGGTAAAAAACTAGAAAGTGATTTGAATTCTATATTCGAATTTATTGAAAAATTAAATGAACTAGACACATCAAAATCTGAGCCTTTAACGTCAGTTGTTAATGTTAAACTTCAACTTAGAAAAGATGAAATAAAATCTAAAAATATTAGAGATCAAATTTTAAAAAATTCACCAGATGAAAATAAGGACTTTTTTGTAGTACCTAAGGTAGTTGAATAATGTCAAATATTTTAGACTTAACATTAGTAGATCTAGTAGAGAAGATTAAAAAAAAAGATTTATCTTCAAAAGAAATCACGAAAGCCTATGTTGAAAGATCTGAAAAATCAAAGAAGTTAAATGCTTACATCACTGAAGATTTTAAAAATGCACTAAAAAAAGCAGATAATTTTGATGACAAACCTAATTTTGATAAAAAATTACCAGGCATACCTATCGCAGTTAAAGATTTGTTTTGTACAAAAGAATTAAGAACTACTGCAGGGAGTAAAATATTAGAAAACTTTACACCAACTTATGAATCTACTGTAACAAATAATATTTGGAATGAAGGTGGTATACTTTTAGGAAAACTTAATTGTGATGAATTTGCAATGGGTTCTTCTAATGAAACAAGTTTTTTTGGTAATGTACAAAGCCCTGTTGGTGAGAAACTAGTACCTGGTGGTTCGTCAGGAGGTTCGGCTTCAGCTCTAGCTGCAAAATTAACGCCTGCAACAATAGGTACTGATACAGGTGGTTCAATACGACAACCAGCATCATTCACTGGTATTGTTGGTTTAAAACCAACTTATGGTAGTTGTTCAAGATATGGGATAGTTGCTTTCGCATCTTCTCTAGATCAAGCTGGTCCTATGACTAGAGATGTTAAAGATTGTGCTTTACTGTTTAGTGTTATTAGTTCTTATGACAACAAAGATTCAACTTCTATAGATTTTAAACGTGAAGATTATTTAAATAAATTAAGCAAATCAATTAAAGGGAAAAAAATTGGAATACCTAAAGAGTATAGAGTTGAAGGAATGTCTAAAGAAATTGAAGATCTTTGGCAAAAAGGTATTAGTATTGTAAGGTATGCAGGAGCTGAGATTGTTGATGTTTCTCTTCCGAATACCAATTATGCTTTACCAACATATTATATAGTTGCTCCTGCTGAAGCATCATCGAACTTAGCAAGATATGATGGTGTAAAATATGGTTTTCGATCAAAAGGAAAGAACTTAATTGATATGTATGAAAAAACTAGATCTGAAGGTTTTGGCAATGAAGTAAAAAGACGAATAATGATAGGGACATACGTTCTATCTTCTGGCTATTATGACGCTTACTATCTTAAAGCACAAAAAGTTAGAAGATTGATTAAAAATGATTTTGATGAAGTTTACAAAAAAGTTGATGCAATTTTAACCCCATCAACACCAAGTTCTGCATTTAAAATTGGTGAAAAAACAAACGATCCAGTTTCCATGTACTTGAATGATATATTTACTGTTCCAGTAAATTTAGCTGGATTACCTGCAATTTCTATACCAGCAGGACATGATAAGAAAGGTTACCCTTTGGGCTTACAAATTATTGGCAAAGC
>CACDCI010000054.1 GCA_902551215.1 uncultured Pelagibacteraceae bacterium
AGCAGTGAAACTGATATCATCTAAAACTCTTTCTATAATGGTGTGTAATCTTCTTGCGCCTATATTTTCTACAGAAGAATTTACTTCTGTAGCAAGATTAGCGATTGTATCTATTCCATCTTCGGTAAATTCTAAATCTACATTTTCAGTTTTTAAAAGAGCCTTATATTGTTTGATTAAACTATTGTCAGGTTCTTTGAGAATTCTTTTAAAATCATCACTTGTTAAAGCATCAAGTTCAACTCTTATTGGAAGTCTTCCTTGTAATTCTGGTAATAAGTCTGAAGGTTTTGCAAGTTGAAAGGCACCAGAAGCAATGAACAATATATGATCAGTTTTAATGGGGCCATATTTTGTGCTTACCGTTGTTCCTTCAATTAAAGGTAATAAATCTCTTTGAACTCCTTCTCTTGAAACATCACCACCAACACGATCTGTTCTTGCTGAAATTTTGTCTATTTCATCTAAAAAAACAATTCCATTATTTTCAGTTGAATTTTTTGCTGATTTAATAATTTTATCTTCTTCAATTAATTTATCTGATTCTTCATTTATTAAAATTTCATGAGACTCTTTTACTGTCATTTTTTTCTTTTTCCCTTTTTTTCCTACTGACTTTCCAAGCATTTCACCAATATTAATCATACCAACATTTGCTCCTGGCATTCCTGGTATTTCAAAAGATGGCATTGAATTATTTTCGTTTACTGAAATTTCAATTTCATTATCGTCCAAGTCACCATTTCTAAGTCTTTTTCTAAAACTTTCTCTTGTCGCAACACTTGCTTTATTTCCAACTATTGCATCAAGAACTTTCTCTTCTGCTTGTTTTTGCGCTTGTGCATAAACTTCTTTTCTTTTTTTTACTTTTTCCATTGCAATCGCTATTTCTAATAAGTCTCTTACAATTTGTTCAACATCCCTTCCTACATAACCAACTTCTGTAAATCTTGTTGCTTCAACTTTTACAAAAGGAGCCTCAGCAAGTTTTGATAGTCTTCTTGAAATTTCAGTTTTTCCAACTCCTGTTGGTCCAATCATCAATATATTTTTTGGCAAAACTTCATCCTTCATTTCGCCTTTTAAAGCTTGTCTTCTCCATCTATTTCTCAGAGCTATTGCTACGGCTCTTTTAGCTTTATTCTGGCCAACTACATACCGATCTAACTCTGAAACTATTTCTCTAGGAGATAAAGAACTAATATAAGAATTATCTTCTTGTGTATGTTTGTCTTTTGGGACCAAGGTTGTAACGTTTGATTTCTCCATTAAATTTTTTCTATTTGAATGTTATTGTTCGTAAATACACATATATCTGATGCAACTTGAATAGCTTTTTTTGCAACTTCTTCTGCTGATAGATCCGTATCCATTAAAACTTTTGCTGCTGCTAGGGCATAATTACCACCTGATCCTATACCAATAACGTCTCCTTCAGGTTCTAAAACATCTCCTGTTCCAGAAATTATAAAACTTTTTTCTTTATCACCAATTGCCATTAAAGCTTCTAATCTTCTTAGATATTTGTCTGTTCTCCAATCTTTGGCTAATTCAACAGCTGCTCTAGTCAAATTTCCTGCATGCTTTTCTAATTTTGCCTCAAGTCGCTCAAACAAAGTTAATGCATCTGCAGTTGATCCAGCAAATCCAGCAATAACATTTCTTTTTTCAATTCTTCTAACTTTATTAGCTGTACTTTTGATTATTGTGTTGCCCATACTTACTTGTCCATCACTGGCAACTACTACATCATTCTTTTTTCTTATTAATACTATTGTTGTCATAGCTTATAAATGGATATTAAATTCAATAGTTCAAGAGCAAGTCTAGTATTATTGCCATAATTGCATAATAGATATATACCTTTTTTAAATTATGAAGCGTAAAGCAAAAATAAGCAGAAAAACCAAAGAAACCAATATTAGCGTTGATTTAAATATTGATGGTAAGGGAAAGTATAAAATTGATACAGGAATAGGATTTTTAAATCACATGCTTGAACAATTGTCTAAACATTCATCAATGGATTTAAATATAAAAGCAAAAGGGGATACGAATATTGATTTACACCACACAACAGAGGATACTGGTATAGCGATAGGTGAGTGTCTTAAAAAAGCATCTATGAAGTTTGTGGGGATTAAAAGATATTCCCATGCGTTAATACCAATGGATGAAACATTAACTAGAGTTGCAATTGATGTTTCGAATAGACCTTATTTAATTTGGAAAGTTAATCTTAAAGTGGAAAAACTTGGCGAAATGGATACAGAACTTTTTAAAGAGTGGTTCCAAGCTTTTTCTCAAGCAGCAGGTATTACTTTGCACGTTGAAAATATTTATGGTGATAATAGTCACCATATAATAGAGTCTTGTTTTAAAGGATTAGCAAGATCATTAAGAGCTGCTTTGGAAATGGACCCTAGGAATAAAAATACAATTCCTTCAACAAAAGGTTCTTTATAAGTTTAATGAATGTCACAATTGTTGACTATAACTCGGGCAATATAAGCTCTGTAATAAATTCTTTTACAGAGGTTGCAAAAGACAAAGTTAAACTAGAAATCACTTCAGATTTAAACAAGATTAAATCTAGTGATAAAGTTGTATTACCCGGACAAGGCTCATTTAAGAGCTGCATAGAAGCGTTAAATGTCATAAATGGTCTAACCGACACTCTCAATGAATTTGCAATAAATAACAAAAAACCACTTCTTGGAATTTGTGTTGGTCTCCAAATGTTTGCTGATGTTGGTTATGAAGAAACAGAAACAAAAGGTCTAGGTTGGGTTTCAGGCAAAGTATCAAAAATAGACAATCAAAACGGAAAGTACAAACTTCCTCATATTGGCTGGAACCAAATTAACATTATTAAAGATAGTAAGATTTTTAAAGATATAGAAAACAATTCACACATGTACTTTGTTCATAGTTATGAATTTATTCCTGAAGACAAAAAGGTAATTTCTGCAACAACAGATTATTCATCGAATATTGTTTGTTCAGTTGAAAAGGAAAATATTTTTGGAACCCAATTTCACCCTGAAAAGAGCGACAAAATTGGACTTAAAATAATTGATAATTTTATTAATTTATAAAATGAAAATATTTCCGGCTATAGATATTAAAGATAAAAAATGTGTACGATTAGTCAAAGGAGACTTTAATAATAAAACTGAATATAAAATGTCTCCAATTGAGCAAGCCGGTAAATATAAAGATTATGGTTTTAAAAATTTGCACATTATTGATTTAGATGGAGCTTTAACAGGTGAAACTATTAATTTGGATATTATTCAAGAAATAGTTATTAAATTTGATCTTAAAA
>CACDCI010000055.1 GCA_902551215.1 uncultured Pelagibacteraceae bacterium
CCACACATTTTTTGAGATGTTAGGTAATTTTTCATTTGGTGATTATTTTAAAGAAAGAGGAATTGAATTAGCTTGGAATTTAATAACTAAAGATTTTGGATTAGATAAAAACAAGCTTTATTTCACGGTTTTTCATGAAGATGATGAAGCATTTAACTTATGGAAAAAAATTTCAGGTTTAGGAAATGATAGAATTATTAGAATTAAAACTTCAGATAATTTTTGGTCAATGGGAGAAACCGGACCGTGTGGTCCTTGCTCAGAGATTTTTTTTGATCATGGCGAACATTTAAAGGGTGGCCTACCAGGAACAAAAAATCAAGATGGAGATAGATATATTGAGATTTGGAATCTTGTATTTATGCAATTTGAACAAATTACAAAAGATAAAAGAATTGATTTACCAAAACCATCTGTAGATACAGGAATGGGATTGGAAAGAATAGCTGCTTTACTTCAAGGCACTCATGACAATTATGAAACAGATCATTTTAAAAAAATCATAAGTTCAATTTCAGACTCAGTAAAAAAAAAACCTGATACAAAAAATATTTCAAGTTTTAGAGTCATAGCAGATCATTTAAGAGCAAGCTCATTTTTAATTGCCGAAGGAGTTTTACCTTCAAACGAAGGCAGAGGTTATGTTTTAAGAAGAATTATGAGAAGAGGAATGAGACATTCTCATTTATTAGGCGCAAAAGATCCTATCTTTTTTAATATTTTTAAAACCTTAATGGAAGAAATGAAAGAAAGCTACTCTGAACTTGAAAGAGCTCAATCTTTAATTAAGGAAACTTTGAAAATGGAAGAAGAAAAATTTTTGGTTCTTCTTGATAGAGGTATTAAAATTTTAAATGATGAGGTTTCCAAAATAAAAAAAACTTTGCCTGGAGAAGTAGCATTTAAATTATATGATACATATGGGTTTCCATTAGATCTTACCGAAGACATTTTAAAAAACAAGTCATTAAAAGTAGATCATGAAAAATTTAAATCTTTAATGAAAGAGAGCAGAGAACTTGCAAAGAAAAATTGGAAAGGTTCTGGCGATAGTTCTGTTGATGAAATTTGGTTTGGCATAAAAGACAAATTAGGCCCAACAGAATTTTTAGGCTATGAAACAAATCAAGCTGAAGGAATCATAGTGTCATTATTAAAAAATAATAAAGAAGTTCAAAGTTTAAAATCTGGAGATGAAGGAATGCTAATTACAAACCAAACACCATTTTATGGCGAGTCAGGAGGCCAAGTAGGTGACACAGGACATATTATTTCTGGAAAATTTAAATTTGAAGTAACAGATGTTCAAAAGAAATTAGGAGATTTATTTGTTCATTATGGAAAAGTTTTAAGTGGAAATATTAAATTGAAAGATAACGTTGAAATGAAAATAGATGCTGAAAGAAGAAATAACATAAGAGCTTATCATTCCGCTACGCATTTACTTCATGAATCGCTTAGGAGAGTTTTAGGTACTCATGTAACTCAAAAAGGATCATTAGTTGAGGCTGATAGATTAAGATTTGATTTTAGTCACATGAGGCCAATTTCTTCTCAAGAAATTGATAAAATTGAAACATTTGTTAATTCAATGATAGAAAAAAAAACTGACGTAAAAACAAGAATAATGACACCAAAAGAAGCAGTGGATAATGGAGCTTTAGCTTTATTTGGAGAAAAATATGGAGATGAAGTTAGAGTTTTATCCATGGGAAACGAAACAGATAAATATTTTTCTACAGAACTGTGTGGTGGAACACATGTAAGAAATACAGGGGACATAGGAAGATTCAAGATTGTTGGGCAATCATCAATTGCCGCTGGTGTTAGAAGAGTTGAAGCATTAAGAGAAAAACAATTACAAAAATTTTTAAGCAAAAAAGAAAAATTATCAGATCTTTCTACTCAAAAAAATGAACAAATAATAAAAAGTTTATCAGAGAAAATTATTAAAATTGGAGGCAAACCTAATTTAAAAAATGAAAATCAACAAAGTTTAATAAAAGATTTAACAAAACAATTTGATCAACTTTCAGTTAATTTTATTTTAAGTGATAAATCAAAAAATATTATTAAAGATGAAATTATTAATAAAACAAAAATCAGATTTCAAAAAGTTTTTGATTTACCACCAAAAGAACTAAGAAAACTTGTAGACACAGGCAAAAAAGAATTAGGAGAAGGCATTATTATAGTCTTTGCAATAAAAGACAAAAAAATTGGTTTAGCTGTAGGAGTTACAAATAAACTTACAAATGAGTATGATGCTGTTAAGCTTGTTAAAACTGGGTCTGAAATTATAGGTGGTAAAGGTGGTGGTGGTAGACCTGATTTTGCTCAAGCAGGAGGTGTTGAAGTAAGTAAAATTGATGCAGCTTATGAAAAACTAAAATCTTTAATTTAGCTTTTTTCTTAAATTATTGTTCAATGAGTCTAAAAATTCATTGGTGTTTAGATATTTTGTAGAAGGCCCTATAAGAATGGCCAAGTCTTTGGTCATTGATCCATTTTCAACTGTTTCTATACAAACTTTTTCTAAAGTTTTTACAAACTTTTTTAAATCTTCGTTGCCATCTAGCTTTGCTCTATGATACAGGCCTCTTGCCCAAGCAAAAATAGAAGCTATAGGGTTTGTTGAGGTTTCTTTACCCTGTTGGTGTAGTCTGTAGTGTCTTGTAACCGTACCATGAGCAGCTTCAGATTCTATTGTTTTACCGTCTGGCGACATCAACATACTTGTCATAAGACCCAAAGAACCAAATCCTTGAGCTACCGTATCCGATTGTACATCTCCATCATAGTTTTTGCATGCCCAAATATAATTTCCATTCCATTTCATTGCGCACGCTACCATATCATCAATAAGTCTATGCTCGTAGGTTATTTTTCTTTCTTTAAATTTTTCCTTAAATTCTTTTTCATAAACTTCTTGAAATAAATCTTTAAATCTACCATCGTACTTTTTCAAAATTGTATTTTTAGTAGAAAGATATACAGGCCATTTTCTATTAAGACCATAATTCATACACGCTCTTGCAAAATCTATTATAGATTTATCTAAGTTGTACATAGATAAAGCAATACCAGGTCCTGGAAAATCAAAAACTTCAAATTCTTTTTTTTCTTTTCCATCTTCTGAGGTCCATTTTATTTCTAATTTACCTTTGCCTGGAACATGAAAATCTGTAGCTCTGTATTGATCGCCAAATGCATGTCTTCCTATACAAATGGGATTAGTCCAACTTGGG
>CACDCI010000056.1 GCA_902551215.1 uncultured Pelagibacteraceae bacterium
ATAAAATTTGATAATTTTTCACAAATTTTGAGGTCTATATATTTAGCTTTGTTTTGAATTGATTGTATTTCAACAATTTTTAGTATTTTTCTAGAAAATGATTCATCTGTTAAAGAGACTTTCCATTTAACACTACTTTCTCTTAGTCTTTGCCTAGACATTTCTAATAATCCAAAGTTAGTAATTCGTCCTATTTGTATTCTAGCGCGATCCGATCTACATTTTTCTTTTAATTTTTTTTCAACGAGTCTTCTATTTCCGTAATTTAACATATCAATAAAATCTATTATTATTAGACCAGACAAGTCTCTTATTTTAATTTGTCTTGATATTTCTTCAGCGGCCTCAAGATTCGTATTAAGAGCAGTATTTTCAATATTTTTTTGCTTAATAGATTTACCAGAATTTACATCAATAGAAACTAGAGCTTCAGTCGGGTTTATAACTAAATATCCTCCAGAACTTAATTTTACTTCTGTTTCAAAAATTTCATTTAATTTGTGTTCAATATTTTCTTTAAAAAATAAAGGGATTTTATCTCTATATTTTTTTATTTTTTTGACATGTGAAGGCATCATCATTTTCATAAAATTTTGTGCTTTTTTATAACCTTCGTTACCTTCAACAATTATATTTTTTGTATTTTCATCATACATGTCTCTTAAAGTTCTTTTTATTATTTCACTTTCTTGATGAATTAATGACGGAGCAATTGCATTTATTGCATTTTCTTTGATTGAGTTCCAAGTTTTAATTAAATTTTGAAGATCGTGATCAATTTCATTTTTTGTTTTATTAGATCCAGCGGTTCTAACAATTAAACCCATTTCTTTTGGGATTTCTATTTCGTTTAAAATAGTTCTAATTTTTTTTCTATCATTTGGGTTAAAAATTTTACGAGATATGCCTCCACCTTTTGGAGTGTTGGGCATTAAAACAATATATTTACCAGCAACTGAGATAAAAGTGCTTAATGCAGCTCCTTTCAATCCTCTTTCATCTTTTAAAACTTGAACAAGTATTACCTGGTTAGGTTTTATTACTTCTTGAATTTTATATCTCTTTGGTTGGTATTTTATTAAGGGTTTTTTAATTTCTTCAGCTGTTGTTCCATCAGGTTTTTTTTCAACTGGATCTTCTATTTCCAGATTACCTTCATTTAGATTTTTTTCTTCTTGTTGCTCGCTTTCTTTTTGTAACTTTTCTCTTTCTTTCTCTTCTTCTTTTTTAATTTTTTCTAAATCACTTTGTGGAATTTGATAGTAGTCTGACTGTATATCATTAAAAGACAAAAAGCCGTGTCTTTCCCTCCCAAAATCTACAAAGGCAGCTTGCAAAGATGGTTCCACACGACTAACTTTGCCCAGGTAAATATTATTTTTTATTAGTGTATTATTTATACCTTCGTATTCGTAATCTTCAATGTTACCATTTGATTTGAGTACAACCCTAGTTTCATTTGGATGCGAAGCATCAATATATAAATTCTTTTCCATATAATTTTGATTAGTAGTTTCATTTTATTATTTATCTTGTCTTATAAATTTTATTAAATTCTGATGCCTTAAGTTTAACAAATTCGTATATTAAATAATACTAAAAATGAACAAAATTTTGAAAAAAATATTTATACTGATTTCATGCTGTGCATTGCTTTTAGGCATATCAATACTTTCAGTTTTGTGGGTTTTTTCTAACAATTTGCCTGACTATAAGTTTTTATTAAATTATAAACCTCCAGTTTCAAGCAAAGTCTATTCTGGAGACGGAGAACTTGTAAGTGATTTTTCATCTGAAAAGAGAATTTTTGTTCCTTACAACGCTATTCCCGCCAAGGTAGTTAATGCTTTTTTATCTGCAGAAGATAAAAATTTTTTTTCTCATCCAGGAGTTGATGCAAAAGGAGTTGTAAGAGCGATTATTAACAATATATCAAACTATTTGTCATCTAAAAGACTAGAAGGCGCTTCAACAATAACTCAACAAGTGGCTAAAAATTTTTTATTAACAAATGAGGTTAGTCTTAATAGAAAATTAAAAGAAGCGATCTTAGCTTTTAGAATAGAAAGAGCTTTATCAAAAGAAAGAATATTAGAATTATATCTTAACCAAATTTATTTAGGTGAAGGAGCATACGGTGTAGCTTCTGCAAGCCTTGAATATTTTGATAAATCTATTAATGATTTGAATTATGTTGAAGCTGCATTGCTCGCAGCCTTACCCAAAGCACCTAGCAGATATAATCCTTACAAAAATATTAAGATTGCAAAATTTAGAAGAGATTTAGTATTGAATAATCTCTTAGAGAATAATTATATTAGTAAAGAAAACCATAAAAAATTTGTAAGTGAAAAAATTGTTTTAAAAAAAAGAAAAAAAATATTTTTAGAAGATACAAGATATTATGTTGAAGATATTCGAAAGAATATTGTTGATCAATTTGGTTTTGATAGAGTTTATAAACAAG
>CACDCI010000057.1 GCA_902551215.1 uncultured Pelagibacteraceae bacterium
TCTCAATCATCCTATAAAATCACACAACTTTAAATTAGCTTTTAATGAAGATTAGAAAATAAGACTTAATTAATTTGTGCAGACTTGGACATAGAGAGATAGATAAAACGATTGCATATGTTAGAATTTGTTATATGAAAAAACTTTTACTAATCTTGTTTCTAGTTTTTTTGCATTCTAAAGCTTTTGCTGAACCTACATTCGTTGATAGTTTTAGTGTAAACTCTGAAGAGGATGAACCAAGAGGAATAACATTTAACAATAATGGTACCAAGATGTTTGTTATTGGTTGGAGGGGTGATGATGTTAATGAATATACATTAAGTACAGCTTGGGATGTCTCTACAGCCTCTTTTGTAGATAGTACAAGTAGGATAGACGCCGATGGAAGAGATGTAAGATTTAACCCAGATGGAACTAAAATGTTTGTTTTGGGTAGAGGTAGTGATAAAGTTTATGCTTTCTCATTAAGTACGGCCTTTGATATTTCAACTTCCTCTTCTATTAATAATTTTAGCGTAGCTTCTGAAGAGGAAGATGCAAATGGTTTAGCATTTAATTTAGATGGAACCAAAATGTATGTTGTGGGTCAAGATGCTGATTACGTTAATGAATATACATTAAGTAAAGGTTTTGATCTTTCAACTGCATCTTATGCAGGGGATAGTGAGAGATTTTTAGTTAGTGGCCAAGATTCAATACCAATAGATATAGATTTTAATTCAGATGGAACTAAAATGTATGTTGTTGGCTGGGACGGTAGTGACATAAATGAATATACTTTAAGCACAGCTTTTGATGTCTCCACCGCATCTTTTGAAGGTAGTTTTAGTGTAGCTACTGAAGATGCAAACCCAGCAGCTTTAGCATTTAGTTCAGATGGAACTAAAATGTTTGTTGTGGGTGCTGTTGGTGAAGATGTTAATGAATATACTTTATCTTGTTACTATGGTGTTGTTAATTGTTCTAATCCAGCAGTTTCAAAAGAAGTTCTAGGGACAATTGAAGCTCAAACGGCAGCACCCAAAAGAATTGTTCAACATGTTACAACTCCATTACTAAATCGTATGTATTGGTTAAGACGACATAGAAATGAAGATAAATTAAGTAATCAAAATATTAAATTTAACTTTTCAAATTCAATGATGGCATCTCTATCAAAAGTTATTCCAGTATCAAATAAAACGAATGATGCTTTAGATAAAATATCTGATGATTGGTCATTTTGGAGCGAAGGTAGTGTTAGCGTTGGTAAAGTTGACGGCACAGCATTCTCATCTGCTAAAGATATAAATAGTAATGGTATTACACTTGGTATGGATAAGAAAATTAGTGAAAACAGATTATATGGATATGCTCTTCGATTTGGAAAAGATGATGTGGATATAGGTGCATTTACTTCTTTAGATACTAATTCTTATAGCTTATCTCTTTATGGAACTTTTCCTCATGATGATAAGAAATTTACTGAAGGTATTGTTGGAATAAGTAAACTAAAAATGTATCATGTTACACAAGGTGGGGGAACTAATAGAACCGGAGAAAGAAGTGGCAGACAAATATTTGGATCAATTAATTATCTTACAACATATAATAAAGAAAAATTTAACATTGCTCCAAATGGAAGAGTTGATATTAGTTACACAGAACTATCTGAATATAGCGAAGCAGGAAATTCTGCCTTAAGGCATAATAAACAAAAAATTGGAACAGGTAAGATATCAGGAGGTTTTACATTAAGTGATATTATTGAATTTAACAATATAACATTTAAACCAAATGGAGGACTGGAGTTTGGATTAGACTTTAGCCCTTCTTCAGATGTCACATATTCTTATGTTTCGGAAACTACAGAATATAAAAAATCTATTGGTCAAGACTCAAAGAATATAAGAGCAAACATTGGATTTGATTTAATAACTGAGAACGGTTTTTCTATAATGACAATCTATGAAAGAGAGCAAAGTGACAATGCTCATAGTGATACTTTATATTTAGGGTTTGGTTATATACCAACTGACGATATCGAATATGCTATGAGTTTAGATAATGACAAAGCATCTTTAAGTTATAAGAGAGATTTAAATGGTTTTGATATCAGAATGAGTTCAAACTATAGTTTGATGAGTGAAATACCTGACTATGGTGCAGCCATAGAAGTTGTAAGTACATTTTAGTAAATTTAATTAAAACTCTATAGGATAATATGGGAGAACTTGGACACGACTTGGACATAGAGAGATAAAATAAAAAAAA
>CACDCI010000058.1 GCA_902551215.1 uncultured Pelagibacteraceae bacterium
TAGATTCTTTTAAAGAAATTTTCATATTTTTAGAATGTTCAAGGATATTAAAAATAGACTCTTTAGTTAAATCTTTTAAAGGTCTTGTTTCCTTATCTAGAGGTTCAAATATTTTTCTACCTTTATAATTGCCTGCAATAATTCTCATTTATCTATTACTTTAAATCCAATATCTTTTCTAAAAAAACCATTAGACCAATTTAAATTATTAATTAATTTTAAAATATTATTTCTTGATTCTTTATAACTTGAAGAAATAGTTACAAAATTTAACACTCTTCCTCCGTTGGAAAAAATATCACCATTATTTTTTTTTGTTCCAGCATGAAAAATATAATCATTTTTGTTTAAATTTATTTTTTTTAAATTATCTATTTTGATGTTATTTTGAAATTTTTCTGGATATCCTTTAGAACATACTACAACACATAAACTTTTTTGATCTTTCCACTCAATTTTTAAATTATCTAATTTTTCATCACAGCATGAATTAATAACCTCAAGAAAATCTGTTTTCAATAATGGTAATATTGTCTGACATTCTGGATCTCCCATTCTTACATTGTATTCTACAAGATAAGGTTCATTATCTTTAATCATTAAACCGGCGTACAAAAAACCTTTATAATTTTCCCCTAAATCTTTAATCGCTTTAAGTGTAGGTATAATAATTTTATCGATTATTTTTTTTTCTAAATTAAAATTAATTAATCCCGATGGTGAGTAAGCACCCATGCCACCTGTATTTTTCCCTTTATCACCTTCAAATACTCTTTTGTGATCTTGAGCAGTTTGAAATTTTTGAAAGTTTTTTCCATCACATATTACAAAAAAACTCATTTCATCACCTTTTAAAAATTCTTCAATTAAAATATTTTTTGCTTTACCAAATTTTCCACCAAATATTTCTTTTATTGCTTCATTTGCCTCGTTTGAATTTTGACAAATGTAAACTCCTTTGCCTGAAGCTAACCCATCGGCTTTAACTACAATTGGAAAATTAATAGAATTTAAAAATTTAAATGCATCTTCAATATTTTCAAAAATACTAAAATTTGCTGTAGGAATGTTATATTTTTTACAAATTTTTTTTGTAAAAATTTTTGATCCTTCAAGTTGAGAAGAAATTTTTTTTGGACCAAATACTTTAATTTTTTCTTGCTCTAGAAAATCTACTATTCCATTAACCAGAGGTTTTTCTGGCCCAACTATTACTAAATCAATTTTTGATTTTATTAAAAAATTTTTAATTTTCTCAAAATTATTTATATCTATTTCAATGTTTTCAGCTATTTCGCTTGTTCCTGCGTTACCAGGTATACAATAAATTTTACTTATTTTTGGAGACTCAGATATTTTTTTACAGATTGAATGTTCTCTTCCACCACTTCCTATAACAGCTATAATCATATATATTTATCTTTCTATATAATGAAAAATAAATTAGCCACAATAAAATATCTTCCAAATAATTTCAAAATTATAAAAGATGGAGATCATGTAATTTGTGCAATATCAGGTAAGAAGATTTATTTAGATAAACTTACGTATTGGAATGTCGAATTACAAGAAGCTTATTTTTCTTATATTGAAGCAGATAAAAAGAGAAGAAATTAAAAAAATAGAGCTGAACTATTTATTTCCATCGATCATGCGTCCAAATCCATTGAGATGAGTTTTTTATAATCATTTTTTCAATATATTGATTAACTTTTAAAGAATTATTTTTTATGTCTTCTTCATGTGCTTCGGTTTTGTTTATTTCATATGGTTTATGAATAACCATTTCAAAATTAGTTCCATTTTTTCTTTCAATATATATTGGGACTAGTTTGCAATTATATTTTAGGGCTATTTGTGAAGGAATAGTGGTTGTATGTGCTCCTTTATTGAAAAAAGATATTCTTGGTCCTTCGCTAACACGTTGATCTACCATTAGAGCTATACAGTGTCCTTCATTGATTTTTTTTACTATTTCTCTAGAGCCTGACTTACCTTTTGGGATTTGTATAGGACAAATATATTTTGTTCTTAAATGTTCCATCAAAGGATTTAAAAAAAAGTTGTTTAATGGTCTATAAATTGCAGCAAGGTTAATTCCACACTTAACTAATTCCATAGCCATAAGTTCGAAGTTTGCAAA
>CACDCI010000059.1 GCA_902551215.1 uncultured Pelagibacteraceae bacterium
TGGCATAAATTCTGCACAATTGAATGGAGAACAAAATTCTGATGAGATTTCTCAGAAAGGAAAAAAAATAAAATTTAACTCAAATAATGCTGGTGGAATTCTTGGAGGAATTTCAACTGGTCAGGAAATCATAGTTTCTTTTGCAGTTAAACCTACTTCTTCAATATTAAAAAAAAGAAAAACAATTGACAAATTTGGCAAAAATACATCAATATCAGTCAAAGGAAGGCATGATCCTTGTGTTGGAATACGTGCTGTTCCAGTTGGTGAAGCAATGTTAAACTGTGTTTTATTAGACCATTACCTAATGAACAAAGCTCAATGTAGTTAAAAGTTTATTTTTGTTTTTGTAAAATAATATTTGAGTCAAGAATATTTATAATTTTTTCTTCAATAGATTTTGAATCTAATCCTGCTGTTTTATACATGGCTTGTGGCTTGTCTTGATCAATAAATTTGTCAGGGAATATCATTGATCTAAATTTTAAATTTTTATCCAATAAATTTTTTTCTGATAAAAATTGAGATACATGTGATCCAAATCCTCCTATAGAACCTTCTTCAATTGTAACAATTGCATCATGATCAGTGGCAAGTTGCCATATTAAGCTTTCATCTAAAGGTTTAGCAAATCTTGCATCGACAACTGTAATATTTATACCTTTTTTTTTTAAATTTCCTGCTGCAATTAAACTTTCATGTAGTCTTGCACCAAAACTTAAGACTGCTAATTTTTTTCCTTCTAAGATTATTTTTCCTTTGCCAATTTCTAATTTTTCATCAATTGACGGTAATTCTACGCCTATGCCAGTTCCTCTTGGATATCTAAAAGCAGTTGGTCTATCACTAATGTCAACAGAGGTATTAATCATTCTAACAAGCTCAGCTTCATCACTTGCAGCCATAACAATAAAGTTTGGCAGTGTAGATAAGTAAGTAATATCAAATGAACCAGCATGAGTGGGTCCATCTGCGCCAACTAAACCTGCTCTATCAATTGCAAATCTAACTGGAAGGTTTTGAATTGCTACGTCGTGAACAACTTGATCATATGCTCTCTGTAAGAATGTTGAATAAATAGCTACATAAGGCTTTAATCCTTCTGTGGCTAAACCTGCTGCAAAAGTAACAGCATGTTGTTCTGCTATTCCAACGTCAAACATTCTTTTTGGGAATTTTTCTCCAAAAATGTCTAATCCTGTTCCAGATGGCATTGCTGCTGTTATACCAATTATTTTGCTATCTCTTTCTGCATGTTTAACAAGAGTATTAGCAAATACTTTTGTATAAGCTGGAATATTGGTTTTAGATTTTTCTTGTATTCCTGTTTTAACATTAAATTTTGAAACTCCGTGATAATGATCATTTGCCTCTTCAGCGTATGAATAGCCTTTTCCTTTTTGAGTTTTTATATGAATCATAATTGGACCTTTGTGTTTTGAATTCTTTGCATTTTTCAAAATTGGTATCAAAACATCTAGATCATGACCGTTTACTGGTCCAATATAATGAAAGCCTAATGAGTTAAAAAGTGTTCCTCCGGTAACTGCCGATCTTAAAAAGTCTTCAGCCTTACCTGCTTTGTCGCTAAATTTTTTTGAAAAAAAAGATATAACTAATTTTGAAATTTCTCTAAAGCTAAAATAAATCTTTCCAGAGAATAATTTTGCCAAATAAGATCTCATAGCGCCAACTGGCTTTGCAATTGACATGTCATTGTCATTTAAAATAACAATCATTTTTGTATTTGAAGTTCCCGCATTATTCATTGCTTCATATGCCATTCCAGCGCTAATTGCTCCATCTCCAATAACAGCAATTACATTGTCTGATTTATTAGATAATTTGTTTGCTACAGCTATTCCAAGTCCAGATGAAATTGATGTAGAACTGTGGGCTGCTCCAAATGGATCATACTCACTTTCAGATCTTTTAGTAAAACCAGATAAACCATTGCCTTGTCTTAAAGTTCTAATTTTCTCTTTTCTGCCTGTTAAAATTTTGTGAGGATAAGTTTGATGTCCTACATCCCAAATTAACTTGTCGTTTGGTGTGTCAAAAACATAATGTAATGCAATTGTAAGCTCAACAACACCAAGACCTGCTCCTAGGTGCCCTCCT
>CACDCI010000060.1 GCA_902551215.1 uncultured Pelagibacteraceae bacterium
AAACATCTTGGTTCCATCATTGTTAAAAGCAAGACCCCTAGGAGTAGTATCTTGAGTACTAACATCAAAACTATCTACAAAGGTTGCAGTAGCTTGTGCTGAGCTAACAAAAGTTAGATTAAAGATTAGAAATATTGAAAATATTTTCTTTAAATAATTTAACATTTGGCTTTGTATAATAAACAAACTACATAAATGAAATCGATTATTTTCCTTAATTTTAATGGATTAAAAAAGTTTTTTAATATTTACGAGTGGCTTTATGATGTTAGCTGATCAAACTCTCGAACCGATAGCCGAACCGATAGATTAGTCACAAATGGTCTACAACAAGCTACAAAGTTACAAATAAGAGAATTACCTTTTAATAATCAAATCTTTTATGTATTGATTTAATTGACTTTTAACATTAAAAACTTCGTTGATACGAATGCCCTTGTAGCTCAGCTGGTAGAGCAATTGATTTGTAATCAATAAACTTCATCTTCAACGCATTTAACATCAAGTAAACTCTAACATATTTAACATTAAAAAGATTCTTTTTTTTCATACCTATTAAAAACCGATAGATTGTTATTTCTGAATCATAAACCTATTGTAAACATTATAAAAATTTTTGTTAAAACTTATTGGTCAGAGATAAATTTACATTATGATTTTCTTGATTAGAAAAATCATTTTCTAAATTAAACTCCAAATCAAAACCATCTAACGTTTTAGAAATTTTAAAATTTGAAGTCATATCTTCACTAAGATCAAGTGCTAACTCTGTTTCATTTCTATATAAATAGCCTGCTGAGAATGTAAATTTATTAATATAACCATGCCCTTTGATTTGCTGTCTTTCGTAATCTGTACTAATTGTTAACCCTTGGTCATGCTTAAAATCTAAACCAAGTCCTGCTGTGTATATATCTCTATTTTTGTTATCAGTTTGATATTCAAAACTTTCGCTATCTGATACATAACTTGTTACCGCTTTAGAGTTTGAGGTAAACTCTTTACCATATTCAAGATTAACTCTAGATTTTACATTTGAGTTTTCTAAATAAACATCTTTATCAATTAATACACCTAAAGAAGCCATTAAAGATTTAATATCTTGATCATTATAGCTAATAGCATTAGTGCCACTTTCGGTATAGCTATCAAGCGCTGTATAACTTCCATCAATACTACCTATTGAACTAATAGTTAAGTCACCATCTTCATATTCTCTACCAATATCAAGTGAACCAAAAACTTGCTTACCTTCACGGTCACCGGTATGAGTGTTAGTGTTTCCTTCGTCTTTCCTTACGATATCACTATCTAAATAACTAACTCCAAAAACATGTTTTAAAAAATTCTTGTCTTCTAAACTATTAATCCCATAAACAGATAAACTTAAAGCATTAGTGTCAACTGCAGAACCAAAGGTTCCAACATCAACATCAGTGTTACCCACTCTTACAGCTACTCCTAATATTTTGTATTCATCCATTTTTCTATCGGCACCTACAGTTATACCAAATCCATCTATATCTTGTGCAGAGCTTAAGGAAGTCTCACCAATTTTTCCAAAACTAATACTACCTTCAGTCCATGCTTTCCAGGCATTAGGTAAAATTTGATCTAACTTTTGAATTGGATTGAATTTAACTTGAGTAGAACTTGCAACATTATTCGATACTTTCTTAAATAATTCATTTTGAAAGAGCAACTCTATTCTTTGAGCGCTCGTGTTTTGGTATTTATTTGCTCTTAATATATCTAGTCTTTTAAAAGTAGCCACTCTTGTATCTTCAGCAAACTTTTTAGCAGTATTAATTTGTGCATCATTTATACCTCTTACATCTTTAATTTTTGGTGGCTCTTCACATTTTCCTGAATTAGTAACTTTAAAAGCACAGCTTAAAGTATATTCATTTATATCATTACCAACATTACCTACTATAAACATTTTGGTTCCAGTTGTATTAAAAGCTATACCTTGAGGATTGGTCTCTTCACTACTAATATCAAACTCTCCTACATGGGTTACAGTTGATGTTAAATCAAAACCTACTGATAATGTATACTCATTTATGTCATTACCATTATCACCTACCAC
>CACDCI010000061.1 GCA_902551215.1 uncultured Pelagibacteraceae bacterium
AAAAGCAATTATTGTAGTCATTATTTTAGTCATTGAAGCAGGAAATATTGGAAGGTCAGCATTCTTTTCATATAGAATTTCACCTGATAAAAAATCTTGTAGAATTGCAGTCCTAGCATTTATATCAAATTGGGCTTTAACAGGAGTAAATAAAAATAATCCTATTATTATTTTAATTAAATAATTTTTAATTGTATGTTTCATTTTTAATAATTTCGATATTTTCAAATTCTAATACATTTATATCATTAAATGCTTTTTGTAATGAATTTATGTCGTAAAAAGGACCTAAAAAAACTCTAAATTGTGTATTTGATAAAGTGCGTATTGAAGCTTTATTAACTGAAGTTTCTTTTTTTATTCTATCAAGCATTGTTATTGCAGTATTTTTGAAATAAAAGTCTGCAATTTTTATTGAATAATCAAATTTATTTTTAACATCATCATCAGTAATAACAATTTCAGAATTTAAATCATCAACATTAATACTGTCAATTGGAGCTTTATCAGCTACTTTTTTTTCTTCTTCAAAAGTTTTTGCTTTTTTCGCAACGAATGATGAATTGTGTAAAATTTCAATAATTTCAATATATGGTTCGTTTAAATTTAAATCAATTTCTTTAGATATACGTTTTGATATAACAGAATTGTTAAATAATGGATATTTTGCTTTATTCCCTACTTTTGCAATAATAGTTTTATCATTTAAAATATTTTTAATTTTCACAGTAGTGCCTTTTTTTAAATTTTTTTGAAAGATAAGCAAACTTCTATTATCCATTTTCTTTGAAATTATTTTATTCTTAAAAAATTTTTCATCATAAATAAGCGTAAAACCTTTATTTCGAAAACCATTTATTTTTAATGTTTTAATATCTGTATTAGTAACATTATAAGTTGAACAGGCGCTAATTAAAAAAAAAAAAATAATTAAAATATTTTTATAACTCATTTGAAAATTTATCCTTTAAAGTGCATACTGCAAGAGCAAATCTTAATGATCGATTCCATTTTAAAATTAATTCATAATTATCAAATACCAAATACGCAGGGCTTAGTTTATTGGCATTTTCAACAATTTCTTTATCAGGTGTAATTATAGCAGCAGTTAGATTTTTGTTAATATTAATTTTTTCGAAATCAATAATATATTTTTTAAAATAAATTAATTTTTTTTTATTTTTAATATTTCTGGCTGATGTATTTAATAATTTCATTGGTATTTTTTCAGATAGTTTAACTTTAATAAAACAAGGTTTATTTCTTTTCCAGCCAATTTTTTTAATATAATTTGCGGCTGATGCAAATGAGTCTTCTATATTATGTAGCTCAATAGAATTATTCATATTGTAATCAATTGCATAATTTTTGATTGTTGTTGGCATGAATTGAAAATTTCCAAAAGCCCCAGCCCATGAACCAAATAAAGTTTTATGATCAATTATACCATCGTCAATTAATTTAAGTATTGTAATTAGTTCATTTGTAAAAAATACACTTCTTCTTTTATCAAAACTTAAAGTTGCTAAAGAAGAAAGAATGTCCATTTTGCCAACATATGTGCCATAGTTAGTTTCAATAGCCATTAAAGACAATAACAATTCTTTTTCAACTAAGAATTCTTTATCAATATTATTAATTAAAATTTTATTTTTTAAATAAAAGGTAATACCTTTTTCTAATTTTTTTTTAGACGAACGTTTTGTTATATATGTAATTGTGTCTTCATAAAATTCTGGTTGAAAACGATCATATTCAATAACTTTTGGTAAAAATTTTACATTAGACATTGATGTATTATATGTATTTTCTGAAATACCATTTTTAAGAGCGATTTTTTTAAAAGATTTAAGCCAATCTGAAAAAGATTGTTCGCTAGAAATAGCTGGAGAAAGAAATAAAATAATAAATAAAAAAATTAAATTTCTAATGATTGTCATATAAATCTTTTAAATAAATAAATACAGCAATCCATATAATAATGAAACTTATGAATTTTTCTGTAGAAAAAGTTTCATTATAATAAAAAAAACCAAGCA